>JAQGHK010000661.1 GCA_028288875.1 Phycisphaerales bacterium
CAAAGCGCTCCTCGCCGAAGCCCATCACAGTCTTGCTGAGTATGAAATCCTGCCCGACGATCCGACGAAACTCGAAACCACGCTGCTCGTTCTCCTGGCGCGACCAGACGTAGACGTCATCCTCACCAACGGCGGCACGGGGATCAGCCGCCGGGACCAGACGGTCGACGTGATCGAGCGATTGATCGATCAGCCACTCCCCGGGTTCGGGGAGCTGTTCCGGATGCTGAGCTGGGAGCAGATCGGCAGCGGCGCGATGCTCAGCCGTGCCGTCGGCGGCGTAGCACGCGGCAAGCTGATCTTCGCCATGCCCGGCTCGCCCAAGGCCGTCGAACTGGCCATGACTAAGCTCATCCTGCCGGAACTGAAACACCTCGTCCACGAACTGAAGCGGTGACATGCGCTGGATCATTGGCGACATCCATGGCATGTACCTGCCGCTTGTAACGCTGCTCGAGGAAATCGAGAAACGCGACGCGGAAGCAGAACTGCTGTTCTGCGGCGACTACGTCAACCGCGGCCCGGACAGCCGGCGCGTCATGGACCTGCTACTGTCTCTGAAACGCGCCCGGTTCTGCCGCGGGAATCATGACGATGCGTTTGACCTGCTGCTCTCCGGCACCTGCTTCGCCCCAACGGCAGCGATCAGTGGCATCGTCACGACATTCGAACACTTCCTGAAATTCGGATTCGATCAGACGCTCCACAGCTACGGCTTGGACGGACGGCACATCGAGCAGGCCCGCACACTCGGCACGCCGGCGGCCATCAACGCACTGCTGGAGGCCGTGCCCGCGGCGCACCGCGAGTTCTTTCACACCTTGCCGGTGGTTCAGTCCGAACCTGAGTTTTTCGTCGCCCATGCGAAATGGGACATCACCGAGGAACCGGGCCAGCCGAGCTTCGCGACGCAACTCGCCAAGTCGCTCAAACTGCGACACGAAGTGATTTGGGGACGCTACACCTTTGACGAAATCCGCATGGATAAACAATGGTCCCGCCGCGGCTTCTTCGGCCACACGCCGGTGACGACCTACACCCGGATGGACCCGGTCGTCCCGCTCCACGGCCCGATGATTACGCTGCTGGACACGGCGGCCGCGGTGAATCTGGACGGCCGGCTGACGGCGTGGTGTTTCGAGGAAGAGCGGTTCGTTCAGGCCGACCGCGAGGGCGATCTGGCGCTCTAGCATGACCTCGCTTCTGACGCATCTCCGTGCTCACCACCTGAAGGTCGTTCTCGTCGAACCGCGGATCGCGCCGAATGTGGGCAACATTGCGCGGCTGTGTGTGACGACCGGGACCGAGCTTCATTTGGTTCGCCCGCTGGGGTTTCTGCTCAGCGATGCCAAGTTGAAGCGCAGCGCCATGGACTACTGGCCGCGATTGAAACTCACCCTGCACGACGACGTAGCCGCCCTCGAAACGGCGATGGCCCGTACGCGGTTGTGGTTGTGCGAGAACGGCGAAGGCCGGTCGATCTGGCAGGCCGACTTCGCCGACGGTGACGCGCTGGTCTTCGGCAGCGAAACTGCCGGCCTGCCGGCGGACTTCATTGCGCGCCACGCCGGACGGCTCGTTCATATTCCGCAGGCGCCTGGCGAGCGATGCCTGAACGTATCAACGGCCGCGGGCGTGATCCTGATGGAATCGCTCCGTCAGTTGCACGCCCGTGGGACCGGCTAACAGAATGTGAAGCTCGGTTACGGGGACACTGGAGCACTCGGCGCGGCCGCACCACCGGCGGCGGGCTTTTCCACCGGCTTGCTGGTGATCGTCTTGGCCAGCGTCTTGGCGTGCTCGACCACTTCGGGGTCATTCGACATGCCCGCGATCTTCTGCAGCGACGCCACGCAGCGCCGTGTGCCGATGTCATCCAGCACACGAAGCACCGCTTTCCGCGTCGGGGTGGTTGCTTCGCCCTTGGCCATGGTGTTCAGCAGCTTAAGCACTTCAGGTTCGGCCGGCGGGCCCAGCGCGACGAGCGATTCGGTTGCGGCATCCGTATCGACCATCATCAACTGCGCGATGTAGAACGCGTAGGCAGGCTTGCCCGAATTGCCCAGAATTTTCATCGCCAGTTTGCGATAGCTTTCCGGGATCTTCGCGTTCACGCTGCTCACGGTCGGCAAAACGTTGGGATTGTAGTTGGCCACAGTGGCGGCCTTGACGAGCCAATCCTGCAGGAACGCGCCGATGTCCTTATCGAACCATTTTTCCAGCACGGCCTGCGTCACCACGGGGTCGCCACTCGCCGCGCCGATCGTCTTGGCGTTTAGGCCTTCCATCAACGCTTTGCTGACGTCGGGCTGGCGCGCTTTGTCCGCATCGGCATAAGCGAGTGTCGACAGTGCCTTCTGGGCGCGGCTGCTGTTGCTGCCCTTAAGGTCCATCAAGGCGAACGCGATGTCATCAGCCTTCTGAGGTTCAAGCGAGCGAAGCGCGTCACGCGCCGGCTCGGCAGAGATCGTGCTGCTACCCGCAATTTTCCACAGCAGCGCGGAATTTTTCTCAGTCGCCGTCGCCACGATGAGTGGAGCGAACTTGCTGAGCGTGCTTTCATCCGGCGAGAAACCCATGCTTTTGACAACCGCGTCTTCCGCGTTGGGGTGGGCCTTGATCAGGCTGATCAACTTGTCGCCCGCCATGGGCTCGGCGGCGTAGCGGGCGACCAGGTCGGCGACCGGCATTGGATCGATCACCGGTTCGCCGGCAGCACGTTCGTGGATGCTGCGAACCGCCAGTTGGGCGGCCGCCAGCGCGTCGTCGGCACCGGACGTCGGACCGATCGTGCATTTCAGCCACGTCGGGCCTTTGTGCACGGTATAGACAACCGTAAACGAGCCGGGATTGCTTGGATCCGGCGTCGTGATCTTGGTGGCGGGCAGGCCGTTGATTTTGCCGAATTCGGTCGTGGCGTCCGCATCCGCCGCCACGGCGAAGGCGGCGCCTTTGGCGTCGTTCACGACAAACGCCGGCGCGATCCACGGCCGTTGCTGGGTGGCCAGCGGCGAGGTGACCTGTTCCACCGTCAGGGCGGTGCGCGAGTTGGCCAGTTGCCAGGTCAGCGGCGCTTCCGGCGCGGTGGCCGAGGCGATATCCAGTTGGCCGTTTAGCGGCGGTGTAAGGTTGAAGGCAAATGCCGACACTTCGCGGCGGCCGGCCTTGGTGGACCAATCGGCACCGGCGGGCGGCGCTTCGGCGATCTCCGCCGGCGGAGCGGCCGTCGGGAAGGCTTCCACCTGCGGCTTGGTCGCCAGCAGATCGGTCGCCATCGTGGCGAACTCGGCGTGATCGGGATACTTCGCCTTTGCCTTTTGGATATCCGCTACCAGTGCGTCGGCGGTGGCCGCTAATTTTTCACGCGTCTGCTTCTTATTTGTCAGGCCGGCTTTGAACGCATCGACGCGACCCTGCAGGTCGGTCAGCGATGCTGTAAGCGCCGCCTGCTCCGCGGCCGTAGGGGCGACGGCCACATTCTGCGGAGAGTCATTCTTTGTAAGGGCATTGACGCGCTTGGCCTCGCGCGCCTTGGAGATCGACGCGAGTTGCCCTTCGTACTTCTGCATCATCGGCTGCTGCAGAGAATCGGCCACGGATTGCGCCCCAATGATCCCAGCGTACCCGAGTGCGGCAGCCAAGGCGGTCGTGATTCCGCTGACGGCGGGCTTCTGAGCATGAATGAAGTGGAGCAGGGCAAAGCAGCCGCCGATGGCGACTAGGGCCAGCACGGCACCAATGCCGCCGATCTTGGCCAGCGGCCCGGCCGACGCCAAGGCAAGCATGGCGACGCCCACGGAGGCAATGCCCAGCGACCGCATGTAAAACCCGTCCGGCGTGCGGACGTTGATGATCTTTAAGGCGGCGTACCACGCGCCCATCACCAGCGGCGCGATCAGAGCGACGGCCATCAGTGCGTAAACGCCGTACCGGCTGAGGGCCACCATCCACGGCTTGCCCGCTTCGGTCAATACCTCGGCGGGGTAAGGCTTACTGGTGACCGGCGCGCCGACAGTGGCATACACCGCGTACGCCAGCACGCCGAGCATGACGACCGCGATGAGGAACGAAAAGGGTTCCATCGGCGCGCGATTTCTCGTGGCGGGGCCACGTTCGCGGCGCACCCGTTGCTCTGTGCCGCCGTCGACATCAAACGCTGCGTCTTCGGACTGCGCGACCTGTTTGAGTGCCTGGAGGGACGGCGTGCCGAATTCGTCCGGCTGCTCTTGTGGTTCCTGGCGATGAATGCCGGATGACGACCGACCCATGGCACTGCGTCCGGAGGCACTGGCGCCCCGCCCGGCAATGGTTTCCATGGAGGTGCTGATCAGCGACCCGGCAACCGTCTCGGTGTTGCCCCCGGCCGAGCCGTCACCGCCTTCGGCACGCAGATTCGGCTCCGTTGGCTCGGTGACCAACGGAATCTTCATGACCTGCCCGCATTTTTTGCATTGCGCACGCTTACCCGCCAACTCATCTTTGACGGTGTATTGCTTTGCGCAGCCGCCACACTTGAACGAAATGGCCATAACTTATGTATCCCGACGGTACAGATTGATGTGATCGAGTAGACCGCGGACAGGATAACAAGTTAGGCAATCGTTTCCACAAATAAGCCTTTCGTTTGCACAAATAAACAGGCGGGGATACCGTC
>JAQGHK010000015.1 GCA_028288875.1 Phycisphaerales bacterium
AAAAAATCTTCGTTGTGAGGACCATCGGCATGAGGAATGCCCGTCAAACGGTCGAAAAAAGCATTTTATTGGAACTCTGGGCCCAAAATACCGAATTTGATCTGTCGAAATCAGCCGGCGCTCGCACGTTACAGACCGCATTTTGAGGGCAGAAATCGCGTCTATCGGAATGGCAATAAATTCGAAATTATATTGCAACAAAATCTACTCCCAAGTTGAAGTTATTTAGTGCCGGAGGGCGGCGCATCGCCGAAGTATTTCTTCGCGATCACGTCTGCCATTTCGATACCGTTGATGTTGGCCAGAGTGCACAGCCACGCGAAGACGTCAGCAAATTCCTCCTCCAGGTTGGCGCGAACGTCGGAGTCTTTGGCGTCACCGTTGATGGCGGTGGCCAATTCGCCGACCTCTTCGATGAACCAGACGAACGTCTTGGCTGAGCCGCGGGCGCGATCGACGGCCTCGTACTTATCGCGAATGTGCTGTTGAAACGCCGCAACGGTGAGAGGAAGTGCTGCCATGGAACGATTGTCCGGCCCATCACGGCCAGTGGCAACGGCCAGTCGCCAGAGGGTGGCGGCGGCGTTAGGATGCACGGCGAATGGAAACGGCGGCCTTCGAATCCGATGCAATGCTGAAACTTCTGACCGAGGCGCTGCGCCGGGGCCCCGGTTCCCCTGAATGGCACTCGGCCGTCAGCAGCCTGAGAAATCTGAATTCGCCCGATGCCGATGAATACCGCCTGCTGATTACCGCGCGCGAGCGCATCGAGAGCGGCAGGGCGTATCGCGAAGTCCGCGCCGGTCCGGCATTTACCCGCGAGTTATTCGGCCAACTCGGTGCTCCGCCGGCGAGTGGTCGGCGCGTCACACTGGGCCTCGTGATCCGATTGCTTTGCCTGTTAACGCTGGTCGGCGCGATCGGGGTCGTGATGATGTACGTCGCCCAGGCGGGCCCGCATGACGCGCAGCAACTGAGCAGCCGGCTGTTCGTCACTCCCGTGCGCTCGTGGACGTTCGATCCGATTCCGTCCGAACTGCACCACGTCGGCCCGTTGCCCATGGAAACCCGGAACGGCGGACTACGCGCCGGCAGTCGCGAAGTCAGCGAACCCACGGGCGGCTTGCTCTATGCCGACGAGCCCCTCGATCTCGTGCGTGGTACCTGCGTCGAACTTCGCTTTGATTACCGGCCAGGCCCGACTTCTGTTCAGTTGACGCTGATGAGTGATGCGATCGTCAACGGACCACTTGCGGCCGTGAGCGCGGAGCTGGCCCTGATCTGCGACAACGCGGGCGTGCATGTTTCGACGCCCGCGTCCGCCACGGCGCCGCGAGCACTATCGGCAGGGGCGCACCTGCTCCGTCTGAAAGTGGCGGACGGCGATGCCGTTGCAGAGCTCGACGGACAGGTGGTCTGGAACGGGCCTCCGCGGCTTGGGCCGCGCGGCTTTGTGGCCATCCGAATGATCCGTGACGGCAAGGCCAATGACGTCACGGTTCGGTCACTTCGCGTGCTCGCCCCTTAATTTTGAACGGCGATTCGGAGAACGCTTTCATGACGACCCCGACCGGTGATGAAGGTGATCTGGCCGCCGCCAAGCGGTTCGGCGAAGTATTTCAGGCAGTGAAGCAGCAGATCGCGCGGGTGATTGTCGGGCAGGAACGCGTTGTCGATGAAATGCTGCTAGCCGTCTTCTCGGGCGGCCATTGTCTGCTGCAGGGCGTGCCGGGCTTGGCGAAAACGCTGCTGGTGCAGACGCTGGCACGAGCCGTCGATCTGTCGTTCTCCCGCATTCAATTCACGCCTGACCTGATGCCGAGCGATGTCACCGGCACCGATATCCTGCAGGAAGATCCTGAGACCGGCCGGCGGCGATTTGAATTCGCGCGTGGACCGGTCTTCACGAATGTGCTGCTCGCCGACGAAGTGAACCGTGCTCCGCCGAAAACTCAGGCGGCGTTGTTACAGGCGATGCAGGAGCGGCAGGTGACGCTCGGCGGACGTACGCTGGACCTACCAGAGCCGTTCTTCGTATTGGCCACGCAGAATCCGATCGAGCAGGAGGGTACCTATCCGCTGCCCGAGGCACAGCTTGATCGTTTTATGTTCATGGTCCTCGTCGGCTATCCGACGCATGAGGAAGAGCTGCAGATCTATCAGCGCTCCTCGTCGATGACGCCGGCCGTTGTTGAACGCGTTATCGGCCAGGACGAATTGCTGCGGCTGCAGCGGCTCGTTCGCGGTGTTCCCGTCGGCGACACGGCCATGCAATTCGCGCTGGCCGTTGTGCGTGCCACACGGCCGGCCGAAGCGGGCGCGAGCGATTTTGTCCGCCACTGGATCAACTGGGGCGCCGGCCCGCGGGCCGGGCAGTTTCTCATCACCGCCGCCAAGGCACGCGCGCTTGTGCACGGCCGCTTGCACGTGATGATCGACGACATCGCCGCGGTCGCGCCGGCCGTGCTGCGGCACCGTGTGATTCCGAATTTCAACGCCGACGCCGAAGGCGTCACCATCGAACAGATCATCCACAAGATTCTGCTCCTGATCCCTCGTGGTACCGGCGAGCGTTTGCTCTGACGCGACCGCAGCCGGCTGGCCGATGAATCACCTATGGCCGTCAACGACCGATGTTCGTGGTTTACCCGGTTTGCCAGTGCCACTGCGCATGCGAGCGGCAAGCCGGCCACCTTTTTCGTCGCCGTTTGCATGCTGATCGTCTGGGCGGCAACCGGGCCGTTCTTCCATTTCGGCGACACGTGGCAACTCGTGATTAACACCGGTACGACCATCATCACCTTCCTGATGGTGTTTCTGATTCAGAATACGCAGAACCGGGATTCAGAAGCCATTCATATCAAGCTCGACGAATTGATCCACGTGATCGAAAAAGCCAACAACGCGCTGCTGGATATTGAAGAGCTCGATCAGAAGGAGCTCGATAAGATGCGGGATGACTTCGAGAAGATCGCGACGGACGCCCGCAAATCAATGCGCAGTGGAAGCTAGG
>JAQGHK010000020.1 GCA_028288875.1 Phycisphaerales bacterium
GTCAAGATGCGTGGTCATGACCTCCGACGTGCCACTGAAAGTGTGGCTGGTAACACTGCCCGACGACCTTCCAGCGAGTGCGCGCAGTGCATGCCTGACGTTGCTCGATGCGGCAGAGCGCGAGCGCGCCGAGCGTTTTCGGGTCGCCACGGCGCGTGATCAATATATTGCCGCCCACGCGCTCACGCGGCTGGCCCTTTCCGTGGCCGCTCCGCATACCGCGCCGGCCGCGTGGGTGTTTGAACGCGGTCCGGCCGGAAAGCCGTTTGTGGCGGGCGGGCCTTCTTTCAGTCTTTCGCATACGAGCGGGATGGTCGGCTGTGCGGTGGCGGCGAGGGGCGATATTGGCTTCGATCTCGAAGCTTGGGATCGCACCGTGGACTTGGCCAGCATGGCCGCGGTGCTGACGGAGGACGAAGCCGCGTGTCTGTCCGGGCTCGACGGGCCAATTCAACGCCGCCGGTTTTATGAACTGTGGACGGCAAAAGAAGCCTGCGCCAAAGCCTGCGGCCGCGGAATCGCGGTGGGGTTGCGTGACATTCGCCTTCACGGCCCGGCCGACGATCGCCGGGCCAGCGGGGCCGCCGGCGAATGGTGTCTCACGCAGGAGCCGGTGGGCGAGAAGCACCTGTTCGCGCTCGCCACGGCCAAGGCAGCCACGCCGGTGGTTCATCAACTATCGCTCGCCTCGCTGGCCGATGCTGCGGTTGGTGGGCAGCTTGTTCCCTGACCTCAGGCCAGCGACCGCGCATCGCCATTCCGGCGGGTCACGCGGTCACGATCCAATCGCTCCAAGAGCGGCACCATGATGCGACGGCTAGAGCCGAGTGTCGTCTTAAGCTCGCTCACCGTCGCGCTACCCGTCACCGACAACTGCGCCCGGATGCGTTCAATGGCCATCGCGTAGGCATCAGCCGAAAGAACCGTGTGCTGGCCGAGGTCCACGGCGCGGCCAGTGGCGATGAGAAACTTCATCGCCTCGGCCATCGCGTCCGTCCGGCAGATCTCTTTGCTCGATGGCGGGTCAAACGGGTGAGACCGCAGTACGTCCAGGATGGCATCGCCCGCCGCCTGCAGGCGTGGCGGCAGGGCGGGATGGTGGCCGGCCTGATGGAGCACGGTCGCGGTGCGCGAAAAGCCGTTGCGACAAAGTTCCGCGACCGTCGCATCGGCGATGCCATCGATCTGTCCTTCCGTCGCGGCGGCCGGCAGCACACTTCGCACGATGCGTCGCACCTCAGGAACCGCCAGCCCGTGCTGCTGTGGATGCGTCCGATGGTGATCCAGCACGGCATCGCGGGCCGCGGCGAACGTTGCTTGCCACAGCGGCGGGCTGACCATGAACCGGATCATCACCTTTCGAAGCAGGTGCCGCTCCGCGAGGGCATCACAGATGGCGATCAACTGCTCGTCGGCGTGTGGCAGTGTTGCCGACAGCGCGTCGAGATCAACCACGCCGTCGCGCTCGACGGCGGAGAGCACCGCGACCTCGGCATCCATCGGCGCCGCCGCTCGCGTCAGTAGAAGCGCCTGCTGTAACGCATCAGCACGGAATGAGCCGCGCTTGTGCAGCGGCGGCGCGGCGTCCAGCACGATGCCGCCGGCCAGCGTGTGTTGCTCGGACACGCTGCGGAGGACGAACCGATCGCCGGTGAGGGAATAGATCGGGCGTTCCAGTTTCAGGCGGGCGATGGGCGATCCGTCGCCGGCGAATTGCATGCGCGCCATGACGGCGGCTGTGTCGTGGTGCACCTTGACGGTGAGGCCGTCGCGAATGACGTCGGTGAGGGGCGAGGCCGCATCCGTCGAGCGCCAGAGGAAGGCATCGATAACGTCGCTGACCCGGCCGACCGTCAGCCCGGTGACGACATCGCCGCGGCCGATCGTCGGGCCGGCCTGGTCGGCGGAGGCGAGGGCGATGTCGGGCAGATTCATCGCCACGCGCGTGCCGGGCATCGCGGTGTCGGTTTTCTGATGGTGAGATTGCAGACCACGCACGCGAAGGATCATGCCCGCTGGCCGTACCACCACGCTCTGGCCGCGATGAATCTGGCCGCCGATCAGCGTGCCGGTGACGACCGTGCCCGATCCGCGGACGGAAAACGCGCGATCGACCGCCAGCCGCGGCTTACCCCAATCGGCCGGCGCGGGCGCGGCCGAAAGCACTTCCGCCAGCACCCGACGGAGCGTATCGATGCCGTTGCCGGTGCGGGTGGACGTCGGGATAATCGGCGCGTGGGCCAGCGGTGTGCCCGCCAGGCTCTGGCGAAGCGCGGCCGCGGCGCGGGCGACGTCGTCGCATAGATCAATTTTGCTGAGGACTACGACGCCGCGCGTGACGCCCGCGTACGCAAGAATCTGAAGATGCTCGCGCGTTTGCGGCATCGCACCGTCATCGGCGGCCACGACCAGCATGGCGGCATCCACCGCGCCGATGCCGGCGACCATGTTCTTGATGAAGTCTTCGTGACCCGGCACGTCCACTAGGCCGACATCGATCGGGCTGCCGTCATTCGCCAGCAGCTTCAATTGAGCGAAGCCCAGGTCAATCGTCATGCCGCGCTGCTTTTCTTCGGGCAGGCGGTCCGGTTCGGTGCCGGTGAGTGCGTAAACGATTGCGCTTTTGCCATGATCCACATGGCCGGCGGTCGCGAGAACAAAGTGGCGGGAAACGGCGGTCATTTCAGTGCGGTCTTTATCAGCAATTGGTGGGCCAGCGCGTTAAGTGCGGCAATCAAGCTTTGGTTTTGGTGGGGCAGGACAGTCCGCAGATCAAGCTTCACGCGATCATCTGCGACATATCCGATAACCGGCAAATCAGCCTCGCGAAGAAGACGCATCAGTGCGTCCGGGCCGAGGGCGGCTGCGGTGAGATCGATCGTGACGGACGGCAGTTCCGTCTGCGGCATCGCGCCGCCGCCAATGCGTGAGACGCCGTGGCCGATGGCAAATCGGACAGGCCCTTCGGCCACAGCGTCGATGATGCGCTCGGCGCGACCGTGCAGCGTTTCGATGGATTCCTCGATCATCGCGCGCACGGGGACGGCTCCCGTTACTTCACGCAGCAATTGGTCGACCGTAACTTCCAGTGCGGCCGATATCAGCTTGTCGATACGCAATGCCCGGAAGAACGGATCCCGCTTTAGCGCCGCAATCAGTGCCGCATTCCCAGCGATAATGCCCGCCTGCGGGCCGCCGAGCAGTTTGTCGCCGCTGAAGCAGACGAGATCGACGCCGGCACGCAGACAGTCGGCCGGCGTCGGTTCGGCGATGCCCGGCGGCAGCGGGGCGGTGTCGAACGTCACGCCGCTGCCGAGGTCTTCGACGAGCGGCACGCCGGCCTCCCGGGCGACGGCTGCCAATTGCTCGGTCGTTGGCGAGGCGACGAAGCCGCCCATGTAGAAATTGCTGCGATGCACCTTCAGAATCATCGCCGTGCGATCGTCGATGGCGCGGCGGTAATCGTCGGCGGTGGTTTGGTTGGTGGTACCGACTTCGTGCAGGATCGCGCCGCTGGCCTCTAAAATCTCCGGCACGCGAAAGCCGCCGCCGATCTGAACGAGTTCGCCACGCGAAATAATGACGTGTGTGCGCGGCGCTGCGACGGCGAGTGCCTTAAGAATCAGCACCAGCGCTGCCGCACAATTGTTTACGACGGTGGCCGCCTCGGCCTGGCAGAGCACCGCAAGGTTATGCTCGATGTATGCGCTGCGGCCGCCGCGCTGGCCGGTGACGAGATCAAATTCCAGCGTGTTGTATTGAGTCGCGACGGCCGCGATCGCATCGGCGGCGGCGGTGCTCAGCGGGGCGCGGCCGAGGTTGGTGTGAACGATGACGCCGGTCGCGTTGATGACGGGCCGCAGCCTGCGGCTGGCCAGCGCATCGATTGCGGCCCGCACACGCGTCAGAATCGTCTCGGCATCCGGCGCGGTGGCAGAGCCAGCGGAGGCCTCCGCACGGACGGCGGCCAACTCTCGCCGGACGATCGCCACGATGGCTGGCCGCGGCAGCGGCGCGTCCGCCAGTTGGCGCAACAGGGCGTCAACGGACGGCAGCGATCGAAGGGACGGACGGTCGGCCATTTGTCATGTAACTATATCGTGGACAACGATTTTCGGTTGCCCGACGGCTGCGGCATTTATGTCATTTTGTGGCCGGCCGACGAACGAATGTAATCCTTCTAAAAAGTGCGGCACCCCAATTTGTAGGCTATCGCATTAGAATCCTTGGCGTCCCGCGTTTTATCTCACCGATGACCGCGGCGGCGAGTGGGCGGTGCGACTTCAGTACCGCGAGCACGTCGCTCAATTTTTTTCGCGAGACACACAGCAACAGTGGGCCACTGGTTTGCGCATCGGCCATCAATACGCGCCTTGATGCTGAGAGATCGCCCCAATCCACCCACCCCTCGGCGGCTTGCAGATTATTAGCCGTGCCGCCGGGCACGCAGCCTTGATCGATCAGCGCCGCGACCTGCGGCGCGATCGCCGGCACGGCCGCGATGTTGATCTCCGCCCGCACGCCGCTGGCGCGAAGAATGTTGCCCAGATGCCCGGTGAGGCCGAAGCCGGTGACGTCGGTCGCGCATTGGACGAGGCCCGCTTCGGCGAGATCTGCGCCAGGCGTGTTCAGGCGCGTCATGACCTGCGTGACCCGGCTCTGTAGGGCAGGCGAGGCCAAGCCGCGCTTGATGGCGGTGGTGATGATGCCCGTGCCGAGCGGTTTGGTGAGCACCAGCAGATCTCCGGGGCGGGCGCGGGCGTTGGTGAGCATCTTTTTCGGATGAACGGTGCCTGTGACGCTCAGGCCGTAGATGGGTTCGAGCGTTTTGATCGTGTGCCCGCCGATCAGCGCACAGGCCGCTTCGCTGGTCTTGGCGGCGCCGCCCTTGAGGATGCGGGCGATGGCGTCCGGGCCGATCTTGTCCGCCGGCACGCCTAGCAGGTTGAGCGCGGTGATCGGCCGGCCGCCCATGGCGTAGACGTCGGACAACGCGTTAGTCGCCGCGATCTGCCCGAAGGCGAACGGGTCATCAACGATCGGCGTGAAGAAATCGACCGTTTGGACGAGGGCCACGTCCGGCCGAAGCTGATAAACGCCGGCGTCGTCGAACTTCGACGCATCAACCAGCACGTTTTTCCCGGCCGAGTGCGTGCGGCCGAGCCGCTTTAAGACATCGGCCAACATTGTGTGGCTGAGCTTGGCGGCACAGCCGGCGCAACTGGACAGCGACGTCAGGCGAACCGGTTCCAGCGCCTTCACTGCTTCACCGGGTCGAAATGAAACGACCGCTTAATCTGCTCGGCGGGCAGCGGTTTGCCATCGACTTCGGCGTACGGATAAATGAAGAAGTTCACCGGTGGCCCGGCCTGAGGGGGACTCAGCACCAGATCGCGGCCGGTGGAAAAGGTCACGCGATTGGCATCGAGATGGCCGAAGAAATAGTCGCGTTTCTCCGGGTGTTTGTTGGCTTCGGAAATATCCACCGGCACCCAGTCCTGGCCGGCGGGTTTGAAAAAGGCCCAGCAGTGATAGCCGGCGACGGCGGCGGGCTCGTCTTTTTCCGGAACAGAAAAGCCGATCTCAAATTTGGCCGGCAAGCCCTTCGTTCGTGCGAGCGACATGAACAGGCTGTGGAAATCGGTGCAATTGCCGAAGCGACTGTCGCACGCCCAAGACGCATCGCCACGGCCCCAGCCGGGCTGGTCCTTCCGGTACTGCATGCGGCCATCGATCAAATCGTACAGCACCCGTGCGAGCTGCGTCGGATCGGCGGGCAGCGACAGGTTTTCCAGCAGCGACGCGGGGTGGCCGCCGACGGGAACCAGCTGGTCGGCCTTCAGATATGTCGCATCCTCAACATCCTTCGCGGGCTCGCTGGCGATTTCATGGCGTGTGATGCGGTAAGTGGCGGTGAAGGGAATTGTTCCGTCGGCGGCGGCCGGGGCTTCGAGATAGAGCATGATATTGCCCGACGCGTCCGAAGCTTCGATCACCGGCTTCGGGAACGTCTGCTGGAGCTTTGAGACCTGTTGAGCGGGCGAATCGTGCGGAACAGGCAGCCAGACCCGCGCCATCTGGCCGGGCTTCAGGCCGGTTACGGCGCCGGCGTACGTGAAGTTGAATGTGCGATCGGCGGCCAGCGCCGGAGCAGCGATCGCCATCAGTGCGACGGCGGTTCGTGCGAGCAGGCGACGGGCGATCTTCGTGTCACGCATGGGGCGGCTTCCATCAGAAAGGGGACTACTAAACATATCGCCGGTCCGGAACGCCGGACAAGTGCTAAATGTCGTCGGCCCGTCCACGGCGGGACTTCCGGCCAGCTTCACCCCGGGACGCAGCGGAGTGAATACAATCAATCCCATGACCTCCGGCCGAATGCAGAGCGTGAATCCAGCCACTGGCGAAACAATTGCGACCTATGCGGCACACACGCCGGCGGAGATTGAACAGCGGCTGGCGAGTGCCACGGCGGCATTTGCTGATTGGCGCAGGACCGATTTTGCGACACGTTCCGCCGCATTAATGCGCGTTGCCGGCCTGTTGCGACAGCGCCGCGACGATCTCGCCCGCCTCATGACGCTGGAAGTGGGAAAGCCGATCACGGCCAGCGAATCGGAAGTGGATAAATGCGCGCTTACATGCGAGTTCTTCGCCCGCGAGGTACCCGCCATGCTGAGGCCGAAGGTTGTGGCCGAGGGCAAACCCCGCAGCTATGTCCGCTTCGATCCCATCGGCCCGATCCTGGCGATCATGCCTTGGAATTTCCCGTTCTGGCAGCTCGTCCGGGCGGCCGCGCCGACACTGATGGGCGGGAATGTGATGCTGCTGAAACACGCACCGAACGTGCCGGGCTGCGCCTTAGCGATCGAAGCGCTGTTCCGTGACGCGGGCTATCCCGATGGCGTGTTTCAGGCCCTGATGGTTTCGGATAATGCGATCGCCGAGAAGCTGGTGACCGCGCCCGCCATCCGCGCGGTGACGCTGACGGGCAGCGAGCGCGCGGGCATCGCCGTCGCATCGGCGGCGGCGAAGGTTCTGAAGAAATCAGTCTTGGAACTCGGCGGGTCGGATGCGTTTATCGTGCTGGCGGATGCGGACGTGCAGGCGGTGGCCGTCGCGGCGACTGAAGCGCGATGCCTTAACAACGGGCAGAGCTGTATCGCGGCCAAGCGCTTCATCGTCGTCGAGGCCGTCGCTGATCAATTTGAGGCTGAGTTCATCGAGGCGATGGCTGCCCGGCGCGTTGGCGACCCGATGGACCGGGCCACGCAGGTCGGCCCGCTCGCCCGGCCGGATTTGCTGGAGCAACTCGACCGCCAAGTCCAGGCCACCTTGGCCGCCGGCGCGACGCTCGGCATCGGCGGCCGGCGGCGGGGCGACGTGGGCAATTACTACGAACCGACCGTGCTCTGCGGCGTACGCCCCGGCATGGCGGCGTTTGATGAGGAAACCTTCGGCCCCGTCGCCGCCGTTATCCGCGCGACCGATACCGACGACGCCGTTCACCTCGCCAACCAATCCCGCTTCGGCCTCGGTGCCAGCATCTGGTCGGCTGACAGCGCCGCCGCCGAGCGCCTGGCACCCGCGCTTGAATGCGGCAATGTTTTCATCAACGGCAAAGTGGCGTCTGACCCCACGCTCCCCTTCGGCGGCACCAAGGCCAGCGGATGGGGTCGCGAACTCTCGCACTACGGCGTGGAAGAGTTCATGAACATCAAGACCGTGTGGGTCAGTGAATGATTCAATGCGGTTGCGTGTCCGGCAACGCAATGCAGCGGAAGCCGATGTGATTAGTCCCGGTGTCGATATCACCCTTGCCGCGGCTGCCGGCCATGTAGCGGGTGCAGTATTGGTCAGTGCAGAGAAACGAGCCGCCGCGCTGGACGCGCTTTTTGATGCCGGGCTCGTCGGGGTCCAAGCTGTCGACGGGGCCGGTGGGGTTCACTGCGATCGCGTCGCCGTGGACCTGCTGTGCGTAGGCGTCGGGGCGATACCAGTCGGCGCACCACTGCCAGACATTGCCGGCCATGTCGTACAGGCCGTAGCCGTTGGCGGGGAAGCTGCCGACGGGCGAGGTGGCGGCGAAGCCGTCCTCTGCAGTGTTGTGGTCGGGGAAGTGGCCTTGATAGGTGTTGGCTTTGAACTGGCCGTCGGGCTTGAACTGGTCGCCCCAAAGGAATGGCTTGCGATCGAGGCCGCCGCGGGAGGCGTATTCAAATTCTGCCTCCGTTGGCAGGCGCTTGCCGGCCCACTTGGCATAAGCTTCAGCGTCGGCGAAGGCCACGTGCACGACCGGATGATTCTCTCGACCCTTGATCGAACTCGCCGGCCCTTCGGGATGCCGCCAATCCGCGCCGGCGACGATGCTCCACCAGCGCCCGGCGTTGTTCAGCGGCACCGGGCTTGTCGGCTGAATAAAGACCACGGAACCGGGCACGAGCTGATCGGCCGGCACGCCGGGGAATAGTTTCGGATCCAGGGGCTTCTCGGCGACGGTGACGTAA
>JAQGHK010000446.1 GCA_028288875.1 Phycisphaerales bacterium
CTGTTCGGTGGCGATGGACGCGACATCCTCGACGGCGGCGCGGGCCGGGATTTGCTTCGCGGCGAAGGCGGACGCGACCTGTTTCACGCCGTCGATGGCTCCAGCGACCGCATCCTCGGCGGCGTGCCGGGCGAGGGTGATCGCGCCTGGGCCGATCGGCGGGACATCTACGCCGACGTGAAGCTGATGCTCGCTTGAGAAGTGAGCATCAGCGCCGAAAACGAGACGCCACGGGGCGAGCCGTAGCGTCGAACGTTGAAAGCGCGGGAGCGGGGACACGGAAACCGCGGAGTTTGCAGTAAACTCACCGGCGATGCTGCATTTCTTTAAATTCCGCCAGGAACTGTTCAGCCCCGCGCCGGGACGTGATGTGTATGAGAAGCGAGGCGCCGGCAAGGGTTGGCCGGAGGAATGCCCCCCGCTGCGTGCGGCCAACGCGTTCGGCTATGACATTCTGGCGAACTTTGACGTCACCTTCATCAAGAATCGGGACGGCACGTGGAAGGTCGAAGACGACGTCGTCATTCACAGCGATTTCGACTGGTCGCCGGATGATGAAACCGAGGGCCAGCCGCTCACGCAGCAGTACGCCTGGTTCTGGGCCAAGGGCCAAAAGGTGCCGCACCCGATTTCGGACAACGTGCACGAGCAGATCAAAAACCAGGTGAAGCTCAGCAGCTTCCTGTTCCTCAAGACCGATCCGAATGAACTGCTGCTGATGACCGAGGTGCCCAACCTGTGGCGGCCATGGCGCGTGTGGTCGGCGCTCGTTGATACGGATTGGTACCCGGCCAGCTATCCGTGGCACGCCGTGCTGGAACTCAACCCGGCTGAGAAGCGCATCACGATCCAGAAGGGCGAGCCCATTTGCCGCGTGATTCCCGTGCGCCGCGATACCTATTTCGCCGGCCAGATGTCGCCGACGGCGTTCGATGAGTTCTTCGAGCGCAGCCAGCGATGGCTAAGCGTGCACGGTAAGGCGACCGACGACAAAACCACGCTCGACATAACGCGCACCTACGTGAAGCAGCAATTGCGGGCGAAGTTCGTGACGCTGGATTAAGATGAAGCCAATGCAGCCAGTGCATTCATCCGATGGCGGGAAGGCCTACCTCCGGTCGATTTACCGAATCATTGGGTGGGTTGGCGACATTGCCGGGCTACTGCTTGGGCTGATGTTTCTCTCATCGGGCCAATGGGGCGCGGGTAGTTTCCTGGTGATCGGATTCGGCGGGGCATTGATCTGTCGCGGTCTGCTTCGCAACGCGTGAACGCATGCGATTACCTCGGATTCCCCGACGGCGTCGCCAGCGACGTGTTTACCGGCACGCCAGCGATCTGTAAGACGTATGCAAACTCACACGGTGCGTTGCCGACCAGCGTCAGGTGAAGACCGTCGGCTTCCTGCTTGAATGCGACGTTTCCGCCACCCCGCAGTTGGACGCTGACAATGCTGCCGGCTGGCGTGTTGGCGGGCGTGATCGATTTCAGAACGACTTCGCCCTGCGTCCATTTGCCCAGCAAAATCGCATTGAGGCCGTCCGCCCCGACCGTGTACCGCACGTTCAGGCCAGCCTCACCCTTGGCGGGTGTTTCGCCGAAGGTTGTCCAAGCGTGCGTGCCGTAAATCGCAGTGCCGTTGAGCTTCAGCCATTTGCCGATGGCCAGCAGAATGTCCTGCTGTTCCTGCGGGATCGTGCCGTCGGCCTTGGGGGAAATGTTCAGCAGGTAGTTGCCGTTTTTGCTGACGGTGTCGACCAGCTTTTCGATGATTTTGCCCGCCGGGTTATATTTCATCCCTTCGACGTAGCCCCAGGATGACCCGCTGATCGGGTCATCGATCTGCCAGGTGCCGCCGCGGATGCCGGTGGGGGAGCGGCTGCCGACTTTCTCGAAATCGATGACCGCGCCGACCTGCCGGTTCGGATCGTTGCTCGGCGCGTAACAAGCCGCCTTGGTGCAGATCGATACCTGCTTGTTCCACTCAGCCGCGCGGTTGTAGTAGTAGGCGGCGACGAACAGTTTCAGCGGGTCGTAGAAGCGGTGATTCGCGCCGTTATCAAAATAGATCAGGTCCGGCTGATACTTGTCGATCAGTTCCACATTGCGGCGAACCCAGTCGGTGAGAAACCGCTGGCAGGCGGCGTCACCGCGGTCGGCCACGTTGTAGAAGGTCGCCCATTTCGGGTCGTACAGGTCGGCCTGCTTCGCTTTCAGGTCTGCGTCGATGTCTTTGCGCGGGTTGATGAACGTGAAGTTTTCGATGCCGTGGTTGCTGACGCCGAACTTCAGCCCTTCGGCGCGAACCGCTTTGGCTAGGTCGCCGATGAGGTCGCGATGCGGACCGGTCTGCTTGGCGTTGATTGGCGTGAGGGCGCTGTCCCACAGCGGGTAATTATCGTGATGCTGGGCGCTCGGAACGACGTAGCGGGCGCCGCTCTCTTTGAACAGCTTGGCCCAGGCGGCCGGGTCAAAGTCGGCGGCGGTGAACTTGGGGATCAGGTCCTTGTAGCCGAACTGGTCCTGCGGGCCGAAGTGGTCTTTGTGCCAGTCGGCGTACGCGGCGTACATGTGCTTTTCGTACCACTCATTGTGATACGCCGCGACGGAATACAGGCCCCAGTGCATGAAGATGCCGAACTTGGCTTCGGCCAGCCATTCGGGGGCGCGGTAGTTCTTTTCGATCGATTCCCAAGCCGGCTGAAACGGCCCGGCGGCCATTTTGTCGGGAAGATCCGCGGCGGCCGCGGCGACGACCTTTTTCGTTGTCACCGGGCCCATGCCGAAGTCTTTGGGGTTCGGCGGAATCCCGGTGTCATCGTCGGCAGGGTTCGGCGCGGCGCTGGCGAACGAACAGGCCAGCAGTGCGATGCCAAACAACATGAGGCGTGGGCCGCCCTTCATTTCCCCTCCGGCGTTACGGTCTGCACCGCCACGCTGCTCGGTAGATAGTATTTCGTCGGATCGTCCGGATGGCTTGGATCAAACGTCGGCACACCGTCGCGGATGCTGTCGGCCAGCGGCAGCTTCAGGTCGCGAATGCCTTGCAGCACGCAGCGGGCGATCTGGTCGGAACCGAAGGCTTGGAAGTGCGTGTCGTCCTTGAATGCCTTGTCCTGCCCCGGATATGTGCCGGCCGGGGCATAGACGAACATCGCCTTTGCCTTTTCCGGGCCGAATGCTTCGTACATCGGTTTGGTCATGGCCTGCAGGTCGATCAGCGGCACGCCTTCGGACCAGGCGACTTTGCGGATGGCGTCCGGGTAATCGCCGAAGGACGGCCGAATCTCATTGCCCGCAAACGTCCGGCGGTGCATCGGCGTCAGCACCACCACGTGCGCGTCCTTGGTCTTCGCTTCCTGGATATACTGGCGAAGGCTATCGCTGAAGGTGGTGTAGGCGACCTTGCCGCCGGCCTCCTTCATGTCGTTATGGCCGAATTGGATGAAGACATAATCGCCGGCCTTGAGCTGGCTGAGCACCTTCTCCCACCGGCGGTCGGCCTTGAAGGATTTCAAAGATCGGCCGCTCTCGGCGTTATTGGCGATGGCGATATTCGGCTTGAAAAACTGCGGAATCAGCTGGCCCCATGCGGTCCAGGGTTCCTGCGGCTGATCCGTCACGGTCGAATCGCCGGCGAGGAAGACGGTGACGGCGTCGTCCACCTTCTGAATCTCAATCGCCGCGACGGCCGGGCGCTTGCCGGCGAATTCCAACGTCAGCTTGTCGTCCCAATGACGGACGGATGGCGTCTTCTCACGGTCGGAGATTTTCACCCAGTTCTTGTTGTCGATCCATGCCGTGCGGACGTTCACGGTGAAATCGATTTTGGTCAGTTCGCCTTTCTTCGTGCGCACCAGCGGATACATGATCCGCCGCGACTCGGCCTTCACCTGCGTTTCGGTTTCGCCTTCCGGATCGCCCAGCCAAGCGGTGACGTGGTAGTTGCCCTCCGGCGCCTTGGCGGAGAACAGGATGGGCGCGTCGGCCGTGGCGAATTCGCGACCAAGCGCCGGGCCGGTGCTGCGGGATTGCAGTTTGATCGTTTGGTCCGGCTCAAAGCCGTAGCCGCGCTTGGCGTCGTAGCCGGCGTCGGCGGCGATCGGCGTGAAGCCCGGTTCGGACGTCGTTTTACCGAAGTAGAATTTCAAATCGATCGGCTTCCCGGCAAGCTTGCTGCTAGCGCCGCCCCCGCTGGCCAACTGCTTATTTTCGGCCGCGCCCGCTACCGCCGTGGCAATGAAAAGTGACAACGCTGCTCCCCCGCACCGCCAAAAGCTCATTTTGTTCAACATCGGCCTGCTCCTCCGCTATCACTATGAAACATTACCGCAATGAATCATGGATTTCCATAAATTACCATGATAAAAGCATGGCGGCTGAGGAGCGAGGCATGGCGGAACTGACACGGCGGGAAATCCTTCAGGGTGCAATCGCGGCCGGCGTAACTTTGACGGCGGCCTCCGCCGCCCGATCGCAGACGAGGCAAGCCGTTGCGCCAGCGAAGACTATCGATCCAACAAAGACGGCTGAGGCCGCTTGGCTCGATACGAAGTCGACTGAAGCCGCGGCGGTCGGCGTGACGTGGGGCGTGCCATGGGCGCGGGGGCTGCTGAAAGAAACAGAACCGCTCCGGGTCGAGTCCGACACGGGCACTGCAATCCCCTCCCAAGCTTGGCCGACCGCGTTCTGGCCGGACGGCTCGGTGAAATGGTCGGCAGTGGCGGTCGGACCGCAGGCCGCGGGGGCGGCGTCCCTACGCGTCTCGCCCGGCGAGGCAGCCAAAGGCGCGACCGTCAGAGCCTTGCAGGCCAATGACACTTCCATCGCAATCGACACCGGCCTGATCCAATGCACCATCGCCACCGGCGGCCAGACATTGATTCCGTCCGTCCGCCGCAACGGCAAAGAAACGCTGATCGACGGCCGGCTCGTCGCGCTCCGGCTGAGCGCTCCCGGCGAGAGCTTGGCCGCCCGTCCCGCGGCGGACATCTTTTCTGGCCAAGTCGACCAAGCCGTCATCGAACAGGCCGGACCGATTCGCGCGGTGATCAAACTCACCGGCAAACACCAAAGGATCGATAAGGCGGACGCGACAGGCGGTTGGCTGCCCTTCGTCGTCCGCCTCTATTTCTACGCGGGCTCAGACGTCATCCGGGTGATGCATTCCTTCATCTTCGATGGCGACGAGAAGAAGGACTTCATCTCGGGTCTGGGCCTGTCGTTCAATGTGCCCATTCGTGACCCGTTGTACGACCGCCACGTCCGCCTTGTTGGCCAGGACGATGGCCTGTTCGGCGAAGCCGTCCGCGGCATCACCGGACTGCGGCGCGATCCCGGCGATGCGGTCCGCAAGGCGCAGATCGACGGCACCGCCACGCCGCCTTTGGCCGAGTGGGCGCCGTCGGTGTCGAAGGCGCTCGATCTGATTCCATCCTGGGCCGACTTCACGCTCTCGCAGTTGTGCGCGGACGGCTTTCAGATCCGCAAGCGCACCAAAAGCGGCTGCGCTTGGATCCCTGCCGGCGCGGGCAAGCGGGCAGCGGGCGTCGGCTATATCGGCGGCATCACCGGCGGCGTGAGCTTCGGTTTGCGCGATTTCTGGGAGAAGCACCCGACCCAACTCGATGTCCGCGGCGCGACGAGCGATAAGGCCAGCGTCAACATCTGGCTCTGGTCGCCTGAAGCACAGCCGATGGATTTGCGCACCTATCACGACGTGATGGGGATGGAGACCTACGACCAGCAGCGGGCCGGGCTGGATATCACCTACGAAGATTACGAGCCCGGCTACGACACGCCGTACGGCGTTGCCCGCACGAGTGAGATGTTCCTGCGCATC
>JAQGHK010000452.1 GCA_028288875.1 Phycisphaerales bacterium
TTATGGCCTTTTCCATTATACGACCGAAGCGGTCCGGCAGTTCAGTTCGACTCTCCAATGTCGCTACCGCACCGGCCGACCCGCCCGCAGGCGAATTCAGTTGAAATGCGACAAAGTGTCATTAAAATTAATTTACTCAACGAAATCTTTAAGGATCGTTGCGGTGGACATTCTGTAATATTGGACGTGGACAGGGAACGGGATCACCGGCCGTCTGTACAAACGCTGCATCAAATGTTGGCGTGGCCGGGCTGAGTAAGTTTCGCATTTGACCGGCCGAGCCTTTGGCGAGGTTGTGCCGGTCCTCACGAACGTCAATTAACGAATCAAGCGTCCGTGTCTGAAGCCGGCCATCTTCTGGCCGTTGGCCGTTGTGTCGTATTCGGAACAGTTGTCCCGGTCGTTTTCTCTTGGAGCCGCCATGCCGATGCGACGTTCCGCGTTGTGTGTTCTGGTGACCGCGTTGGCCCTGTTCCTGCTCGGGGTGCGGCCGGCCTTAGCGGCGCCTCCGCAGTTGCTGTCTGCCGTCTCGCGGATGACGCACGGATCGGCCGGCAGTTTTGACATTCAATTGCCGCTTAAAGGCGGAAGCGGCGTCGAATGCCGATCTACCCAGAACGGCCTCACCGTCGTCATGACCTTCAGCCAGCCGCTGGCCACAACCGCCAAAGTCGCTGTATCCGGCGGGAAAGCTGGGGTCGGCAAGGCGTCTTTCTCGACGAACGTGATGACCGTCAAGTTGACCGGCGTAGCCAATGCTGCCGCTTTGACGCTGACGGTTACGGGCGTTGCGAATCCGAATGGCGAAAAGGCACGCCCGCAAATCGTTACGCTTCGTACCTTGTTTGGCGACATCAATAGCGACGGTCATCTGACCGCAGCCGACACCAACCTCGCCACGACGGCTACTACGTCCGGTAAGCCCGTAAATAAGGCAAATTTCCGAAACGACCTCGACCTCGATGGCGTGCTGAATGTCAACGATACCAGTCGAAGCCGCTCGGCCGTCGGCAACGGCGGAATTGTCGCCGGCGGTGCGACCGCCAATACACCGCCGACCATCACGGCCGTCAGCACCCAGAGCGTTGTCACCGGCACGCCGATGAGTCCTGCCGGCTTCACCGTCGGCGATGCCGAAAGCGATCCGGCCACACTGACCGTCACCGCCACGTCCAGCGACCAAGCGACGATCCCCGACAGTGCGATCACGATCAGCGGCGTCGGCGCGTCCCGGGCCATCACGATGACGCCGGTCGTCGGCGTCACCGCCGTCATCCCGGTGACGATCACGCTGACCGTATTCGACGGGCTCGACTATTCGAGCCCGATGAGCTTCGTCGTCAACGTCACCCCGCCGCCGATCACCTACCTTGCAACGCTCGCGCCATTTGCCGGAACGGGTTCGCTCGGCAGCGGCACGGCGATTCTGACCGTCAGCGGTGATCAGACTCAGGCGATCCTCAGTTACACCACCACGAATCTTTCAAGCGCGGAGAGTGACGAAACGGTCAACGACGGCACAGGCGCGGTCATGTACGACCTGCCTGTCGGCCGACAGCTCGGCCAGGTGCAGCCGGATGGATCGTTCAAGTGGGTCTTCAGTCCCACCAAGGCGGCGGGCATCGTTTCCGCGCTGGCCAGCAATACGTCCTACTTCTACGTCCAGACCGCCAACTTCCCCGCCGGCGAACTGACCGGAACGTTCAAGCCACTCAACGGCTCCCAGGTCTTCACCCCGCCGGCCCCGCCACCGTCGATTACCATCAGCCCGCCGACGCCGGCCGATGCGAGCCGCTTCCTTCAGCAGGCGGCGTTTGGTGGAACGGGGACGGAAATCGCCGCCCTGTCCAACGCGGGCGCGCCCAACGCCGCCACCGCAATCACCGATTGGCTGGCCGTTCAGTTTGCGCAGCCGAAGCCGGTCTATCCGAACTACGCGGCCAACGTCGTGCCGCCAACCCTGCCGCCGTTGGCACCGCAATCTATTCTTCAGCCATACACCACGTCGTCGCTGTACTGGAACGTCTACAATCGGGTCTGCACGCCGCAGGCGCCGAATGCGTACGCCGATGCGCTCGGCGATGACCGCCTGAACGAAGCCTGGTGGAAGACGGTCGCTACTGCACCGGATCCGCTGCGCCACCGCATCGCCACGGCGCTGTCTGAACTCTTCGTGGTCAGCGAAATCAGTGACACCATTGACGGCAACATCCCCGGCCTGGCGAGTTACTACGACATGCTCTCCGACGGCGCTTTCGGCAACTTCCGCACATTGCTCGGCAACATGACGCTGCACCCCATCATGGGGACCTACCTGAACATGGCGGGCAGCACCAAAACCACGCCGAACGAAAACTTCGCCCGCGAGATCATGCAGCTGTTCACGATCGGCCTGTACCGGCTGCAACCGGACGGCACGCTGATGCTTGATAGTTCAGGCAAGCCTATCCCGACCTACGACCAGTCGCAGGTCACCAGCCTGGCGGCCGTGTACACCGGGTGGAATCTGAATGCCAACCGCCCGAACGTGCCCACGCTCATCGCGCCGGTGGCGCCGGCCACAACACCGACGATTTCAAACTTCTCCAGCGCGTATCAGCAGCCGATGGCTTTGACGCCGTCCAACCACTCGACGGTCGCCAAGACACTGCTGAGCTATCCGGGTGCGACGGTGACAACGATTCCCGC
>JAQGHK010000087.1 GCA_028288875.1 Phycisphaerales bacterium
GGGCAGCGAGGTGACCAGGCTCCCATTACCGCCGCCGAAATTGGCGAGGTTCTGCGAACCGCCGGCATGGGTCTGGAGGAATAGTTCGAGGTAGCAATCGCTGCCGCCGTTGACGTTCAAGTTGCCGCCGAAGAATAGATTCAGGACGGGCGCGGCAGGAACCGACGAGTCGATCTGCGCATAGCAGTTCGCCAACTGCACGTAGCCCAAGGCCGTGTCATGCGGGTCATAGGTCGGGCCGTAGCCGGCCGGAAGGGCCTGCACGCCGTCACCATTGCTATTGCTTCGGTTGACTTGGGTCGACACGAGCTGATAGCCCGCCCCGGTATCCAGTGTGCCATCGATTGTGACGGCACGCGTGACACTGGTCCACCCTGCCGTGCCCATCGCCGCAATAACGCATCCGCGCAAAAGAAATGACTTGGTCATCATCATCCACCTCTCCCTCAGAATCTGCCTAGACGTGATTCAGAACCGGCCCGAGCGGGCCAGCACTCCGACGCGATTCATATTACTTCACAGTAAGATTGTGTCAATCTCATTTGTTTTACACTACATGAAATTATAAAAATGTATTACAAATAGCATTGTTCCGCTAAATCGAAGGTTTCGCTCTCGGATGGCGGTTCGATTCGTTCGTTATTCACCGTGAGCAGTCCGGATTTGAAATCGGCTTCGATGGCGGTTCCGTCTTCGAACGTTGTCGCTTCAAAGCTGCCTTCGCGGTGGAACTCCACCATCCGTTGCAGCCGAAGATGGCCGAAGCGTTTGATGAGCAGATCGTGGCGATACTTGATGGCGTGAACCATGCTGGCATTCAGCACAGGATGCACGCCGGGCCGCACCGCCCACTCGTAGCGCGGGTGTTGTGCGTACAGCAGCGCCCGCATCGTCTCTTCCCACGAAATTCCCTGGTTTTCGGTCACAACCAGCCCGCTGAGCGTCAGTTGCCAGAGCGGCACGCAGTTGTCGGAGATAAGGTCGGTGACCGGCCATTCCGGGCGGCACCCCTTCTTCAGACTGTCGCCGCCGGGGTTGGCGACGAGATCGGGCGTGAGCGAGCAATACAGGTAGCCCGTCTCGGTCGCGGACGATCCGAACAGATCGCGCGCCGTCGCTAGAAGTCGCTCAATGCCACGCATCAGGTCCGTGCGTGTGCCCCGATGCTTCGGGTGATAGTTCACATAGAGCGGCGAGCCCATGCCGTCGAGGTAGTACGGCCCGCGAATGCCCATCTCTTTGATGCGGCGCATCGGCCCGGCCAGGTGCTTATCCTCGAACGCCAATGGCCAGGTCACGTAAGACGTTCCGCCGCCCCAGAAGCCGCGTACCTGCAACTGGCCGTAGGGATCGCGGACGATCACGTCCGGATCAAAATCGGCCGAGCATTCATAGGCGTCCAGGTAATTGTCGTGGACCGTCATCTGGTAACCCAGAGCGTGGCCGTAGGCGATCAGGTCCCGAAAGCCGGCCTCGCCGCCGACGCGCGGCTCGACGGGGAATCGCGTGGGGTAGGCCCCATCGTGACCTCGGAAGTTCCAGCCGACATTCTGCGTGTAAATCTTGTCCACACCGGCGTCATAAAACGACCTCAGCCCGACCTGGGCCTCGTCAAAGGTCATCGTATTCAGGAATTCCGGATGGGCCGATGCACCGTTCTGGCCCAGCACGCAGCCCTGTTTTTGAACGCCGTAAAACAGCTTCATGATGGTGGCGCCAAGCAGATGCGCGACCTCCGGCGACTCTGCCGCCCGCTGTTCAAGCGTCGGCTTGCCCAGTTCCTCCATAACGTGTTTGCGCAGCACGCCGGCCGTGAAAACCGTCATGTCTTTTCCGGGCGGAATCGGGACGAAGCGGATCTCGCGCGGCGAGGGCTCAATCGGATCGATTTCCAGCTTCCGGAACGAGAACGATAACCCCGCCGTACCACTGCCGCGGCCATCGGTGGCGACGCGGCATTCGGTTTCGGCAGCGCCGGCCGCTGCGAGCGTGACGAGGCCGCCCGTCGGCGTCTGCACCGCGGCCACCGGCAATGTCGGCAGAAGCTCCCAGCGGCTCTGTTCGCCGTAAATTAGAAAGCGATCGGTCCGCTCTGGCTTTCCGGCGGGTCGACAGATCACCCCCGTGTTCACCGGCAGCAGCAGCTCGCCGTCGGCCTCTGCCCGCAGCAGCCCCGGCAGAAGATCGACGGCGGCCACGCGATACAGGTCGTAGCGATGCTCCTCCACCTCCGCCGGCGAAAGCCACACCGACAATTCGCCTGCAGTGGTAATCGTGATCCAAACGCCGATCACCACGCCGCGACGCGGATCGGCCACCACCAGATGGCACGCATCGTCCACCCGCTGCAGTTCTTTAACTTCTGGCCGATCGATCCGGTCGATCCGCTGTTGCGTGCGATCGTGGATTTCCAGCGCTAATACTGGCACACGGTGCCACGATCGGCCCTGCCGCAGATCGTGGAGCTGCAGCAAGCATTGTCCCCCCTCAATCACCAAGGAAGCCCGTAATCCCTGTTCCTCAAGCGTCACTTCCCGCATTCGACCTCCTAAAAACGCCATTCGACAATCCGTTTCGGTCATTCACAATACTTTTTTTCTGTTTCATATAAAGTAATATCTTTTTGATTGACTTACAAATGTCGGAAAGTATATTTGTCGCATCACCCCGCCGCAGGCGCGATGAATCGGGACAACTGGCACTGTGGCATCGGTAGCCTTCCGAGGCGGGTTGTCATAAGAAGTTGAGATATGACCGAAACCGAATCCAAATCATCACCCGCACTGGCCAAGCAGTTGCACATTGCGGAATCGATTCGGAAAGAGATCACCGACGGCGTTCTGACCCCCGGCGATCGGCTCCCGACGCAGTTGCAGTTGGTCGAGCGGTTTCGGGTCAGTGGTGTGACGGTCCAGCGGGCCGTCGATCGGCTGATTCGAGACGGCTTCATCGTCACGCGCGGCCGCAACGGGACTTTCGTGTCATCACACCCGCCCCATCTTTTCAGCTACGGCGTGGTGTTCCGCGACGCCCCACGCGTCGGCCGCTCGCGCTATCATGAATTGCTGGAGCGCCACGCCGTTCGCCTGCAGCGATCCGGCGACCGCCGCGTCCGAATCTTCCAGGGCATCAACGGGCGCGAAGATACGCCTGACTCTGCCGAACTGCTCCAACTCGTACGCGCCCACCAAATGGCGGGCCTGATCCTGGTCGACGGCGACGCGCTGGTGAATACGCCCCTGCTGGACGAGCAAGGGATCTTCCGCGTCGCGGTCATGAGCCGAAAAGTCGAAACACTCCAATGCCCGATCGTCTATCCCGACATGACCGGGATGATCGATACGGCCCTGGACCTGCTCGTGGCCCGCGGCCGGCGTCGCGTGGCGACGCTGATCTCCGTCCCCCAGCAACAGGAAGTCGGCCATTACCTGCGTCACGCGATGGTGGCCCGGGGGCTGGACGTTTATGAGCGCTGGCACCAGATCGTGCCGCACGATTTCCCCGACGCCGTCCGGAACAACGTCCTGATGCTGATGAATGGCGCTGGCCCGCGGCCGGACGCACTGCTGATCGCCGACGATACGCTGATCGAACCTGCTTCTTCGGGGCTGGTCGCCGCGGGCGTTGATGTGCCGGGCGAAATTGAAATCGTCGCCGAGTGCAATTTTCCGTGGCACGCGCCGGTGCTGCCGATGACGCGAATCGGATTTAACACAGATCAAATCATGGAAACGGCCCTGGGCATCATCGACACGATGCGGCAGGGGCAGCGAGCGCCCGCGGTCACACGCGTGGCGGCAGTCATTGAGGGCGCCGCGGTGAAGTTGACGTCGTAGCGACCGGCCGCTGCAGACATTCAGGTGGCGGACCGC
>JAQGHK010000099.1 GCA_028288875.1 Phycisphaerales bacterium
GTTGGCACTGTCGTTTGTCCCAAGCATTATAGAGAACACCAGTTGACCGTCTGGATGCTCTGCCAACAGCTTTTTGACTTTCGGCTCGGCAACTTTCACCAGCAGCCCGTTCGGGCCGGACCAGTCAGCCGTGGTCGTACCGCTAATTCCGGCGTTGGCTAAGTAAATGGTCGTGCCCGGCATCTGCTCGGCCAGAAGCCGGGCCAGCACGGCAGGGGAGCCGTTGCGGTCGCGATCGGGGATTCCCTTGCATTCGGTAATGCTGTCGCCAATACAAATTATGTTGATCGCATTCGTCGCTGGTCTGGACGAGGGAAAAGTCTGCGCGATGCAGTTGGATCCGGCCATCAGCGCAAAGGCAATCAACCACCCTTCCGGAAATGCGGTCCACAGTCTCAACATGGGGTCTTTCTGTGTTCGCTGTGCCGTCGCGGGCCGCAGGCAACTTGTTCGTCAATCGTCCAATTTCTGCGATGCGGCAACACTGAAGAACAAACGCGCCACTGCCGCTTGCGGCATTACCTTGATCCGGTCAAACGGCTTGTCCGCCGTGACGTTCCACTTGCCGGGAAAATGGCCGTTCGAGTCACGGCAGTTGGTCCAGAGATAGTCGCACGTCTGAAGCATTAGCTCGCGCCAATGCGAATCACCGTTGCGACGGCCCAGGTCGAGCATTGCCTCGGCGAGCAGGTGTGCGAAAAATCCTTCATCCGCGACCGCCCCACCAGCTTTCCACCACTTGGCCTCCGCCGCCTTGGCCATGCGGTCCGCGTCGACCAGATAGGCCTTCTCGCCAGTCTGATCGTACATCAGGCAAGCCGCACGAATCATCAGCGCGGTGTTGTAAGTGTATTTCGCCTTGTCGATTTTTCCGCCATCGAGCTTCACCGCGTCCCAATAAAGGCCATCTTCCGGGTCCTGAAGATTTTTTTTCGTCCAGGCGTACAGGCGATTGGCGACATTAAGATATTTCGCATCGCCGGTGAGCTTGAATAGACGCAGCGCGCAGACCGTGGCCGGTGCGTTGATGCAGGTGTTCTTGCCGCTCTTTTTCTGTTCGTGCCAGTAAATGCCGCCGCCGAGCTTGTCGTCTTCCCCGCTGAGGATGAAGGCCATCGTGTCCCGGGCGCGTTTCAGCAATGACGGATCGTGCGTGATTTCGTACGCCTCGGCGAACGTCAGCACCAGCCACGCGTTATCGTCGTAATAGCGATCCGGCTGATTCGGATGGTCGGCCGCACAAAAACCGCCGATGCCGTCGTACACGAACCAGTGCGTATCGACCGCGCGCACGTAGCTCATCATGTCCGCGCGATAGCGGCCCGGGTTCAGTCGCGCGCCGGCCACCAGTGCCGAAAGCTGCACGCCCGCACCCCACGCATACGTCGGGTGCGACTTGAACGTCGGCTCGTTCAGGTGCTTTTCGTCCATGTAATAGGCCGACCGCTTGCCCGTGCCGCGGAAATCCTTCTCGATGCTCGCCATCGTGAGATTGCCGCGCTCCAGCAAACTTGGTAGCGCCGGCGCAGTGGTCGGTGCCGCCGCGGCGACGGCGGCAAAGAGCAGAATCGATAGCCCGGCGGTCGCGGCAAGATGCATGTTCAACTCCAGTCGTACGTCTGAATCTCCGCGCCGATTTTCCACCGGGCCGGCGTCGGCGTTTCGAGCCAGTCCAACGGCTCGGCCAATGGTAACGGAACCGCCGCGCGCACGAGCGCATTGCGCAGCGCCCCCCTGATCTGCGGCGTCAGCGCTGCGCGATCAACGGACACGAACAGGGGTGTGCCGCTGCGCGACAAAAGGTCGAGCCATTTTTCCAACTTTGCCCATTCGATGCGATTCGTGATCGGCGCGCAGTCCGCGTCGGCCCCGTAAAACGTGTCGTGCTGAATGCCGCGGAAGGCTAGCGTGTTCACGCCCATCTGCGGGTTGCGGTGCCATTCGTTGCCGCTAGTGTCGTCGCCGATGCGGTTTAGTTCGAACGCGCCGGCAGTCAGATGGCTAACGGTGTTGCAGCCAATGACGACGGCCTTGCCGGCGGCGTCGCGAATGGTTTTGTAAAGCCGATTGATCACTTCGGCCGTCGTGTGCGTGCGTGACGCGAATGACCAGCCGTCCGGCGTGACTGTCTGCGCCATCTTCGGCCCCCAGTCGCCGAGCAGATCGTATGTCGAAAAATCGTGCTTGATGAGTTCGTAGCCCCATTCGGTCAGCCGGCGAATGTCCGCGGCGACGACGTCGAGCACTTCCTGGCGCGTCGGGTCCAGCGTGCCATGTCGATGCGCCAAGTGCCATTCGGCCGGCCAGGCTTTGATTTCATCGATCAGCGGCCGCATCCAGATGCCGGGGCGTACATTCTGCGCTTTCATCTTGGCGGCCAGGTCGGCCATGCAATCGAAGGGCGCACGCGTTTCACTCCACTGGCCGAGCGCGCACTTGGTTTTGGTCTGCCAGCCGTCGTCGATCACGCAGTACGGCCGATTCGGCAGGCCGGCCGCCAGCTCACTCAGCAACTGCGCGTCCGCCAGCAGGCCGGCGGGCGAATTTTTGCCGTAGGCGTAGTACCAGTCGTTGAACCCGTAG
>JAQGHK010000133.1 GCA_028288875.1 Phycisphaerales bacterium
GGTAACGTCCTTAGTGCCGCCTTCCACGGTCGCGATATTGCTGACCAGCTTCTGCATAGACAGCTCGGGCGTCACCCACGGCCCGCTGCTGCCGCACCAGCCCGGGCCGTTGGTCATGTTGATCTCAAGACCGAGTCGATGTGCCTCCTCGACGGAGAACTGGAAAAGCGATTGCCACTGCGGGTTCATGAAGTCGGCCGGGCCGGGCGGCGGGGCGAAGCGCTCAACGACGTCCATAATGATGACGCCGCCGACGCCGACACGCTTCATCGCTTCCAAGTCCGCTTTGATGCCGGCTTCGGTGACATTGCCGTTGTTCCAGAACCAATAGACCCAAGGACGGGCCTCGTCCGGCGGCGAGGCAAAATCACTGACCAGATCCGCCGAGGCCGTGGAAATAGCGAGGGAAAAAAGGAGGGATACGAGCGAGTATTTCATGAGTAGCCTCGATGGAAACGAACGTTTAAGGGTCAAAGTGGGGCCTGTCCCGCCGGTCGAAGCCAACATCTCCCACCCCTTTATCCCTTTCCGGCAGTTCTCCGGATACGCTGATCAAGATAGTGAATAAAATAGTGGGTTAAATGAACGATCATGACAAAACGACCAGACAAAGCTCGCCTGTCGCCGTCTCCGAAACTCATCGCGGTCAGACACCGGTTTCCGTCGCTGAAGTCACTTGGCGTAGCGGTCGAATATTTCCCTCGGTTCAGCAACGGCGAATGCCGTCTACACGCCGTTGATGTCGTCCTCTTCAGTGTTGCGCTGCGGGGAACGGGCAAGCACTACATCGACCGGGACGCGTTCGACATGGGGCCGGGGTGCGTCGGCATCACGTCTTACGGCCAGCATCATGACATCGTGACGACGCGTCACGGGATGGAGAAGTTCAACGTATATCTGGATCTTCGATCGCATCCGCTACCGAGGTTGTCGTCACCTCTAGCGGACATCCTCGAAACGATGATCCCGCTGCGACAGACGCTTCAACACCGGCTGAATCGGGCGTTCCAGTTTCAAGTCAGCGACACGGAGCGGTTGCGCCATACGCTCCATCGTCTGGACCGCGAGATCCACAGGCGACAGCCCGGCTACGTAGAGATTGTCCGCGGATGTCTGACCAGTTTCCTTGTCGACTGTTGCCGCGACGCACAGGCGTCGGGCCTGGTTCCCCTCGAATCGCAGGACGCGAGTTTTCCGACTTGGGTGAGGGAACTGCGAACACGGCTCGACGATCAATTCCATCTCCGCTGGACGCTGGAGGGCATCGCCAAGGAATATGGCATTAGCGTCGGCCATCTATGCCGAACCTTTCAGCGCTATACCGGAAAACCGGTGATGGACTATCTCATTGGTCGTCGCATTGCCTCAGCGATGACAAAACTGGGAACGACAACGTCCAAGGTCTCCCATATCGCATCGGCATTGGGCTTTCAGGATAGTTCGTATTTTCATCGTCAGTTCAAGCGCCGGACGGGTCAGACACCGGCCGAGTATCGACGTGCCCAACATAAGCCAACGGATAGCGACGTCGATTACAGATCCGACCGGCGCGGGACTGACAGCGTTCCACTTGAAACCGCTCATTAGCCGGGTTGGCCGACTGTTTTTCGCGATAAAGCGGACGGGCGTGTTTGCGAACGGCCCTCACATCAAAGGGGGCACATGTCAGATCGAGATCTGACTGACGCGGGCCCACGTTCTTCGGAGGCGATGGCGCGCACGTACGCCGAGGCGTCGGCGGACGTGCGGGCCGCGCTCTTCGGTGCGAAGCCGAGGATTGCCCGCGACCGGCCGCCGGACTGCGCTATGGCGGCGGTATGCCGGCAGATTCACCAGGATACCGCTCACGCCGCCCGGGTTTACGAATTGAGCGAATCGGGATGAGCCGATCATTTCAATGTGTAAGCGGTGCGTGACCCGCTCTACGGAATGTGGCGGGATATTCGCAATCACTCCTTTGCGGTTTCGTTCTTTTTCCACGCATAGGGGACTGGCCCGGTCGGCCCTTTGCGACCCTTGGCGATCAAGGCCCGGGCTTGGGCACCGCTCAAATTCATTACCCGGTCGCGCTCATAGCCAAGGGCAATGAGTTGATCGACTTGCTGTGTGCTCGCCGGCCGGCGGTCTGCAAGGTGGCCCATGCATTGTCATTATGCTCTTTGCGGATCGACTCGCCAGACGCGGCGGTGAAGGTCATCAGGGAAATCACCTTTGAAAGGTCGACGCGTGCGAGACGCCGTTTGAGAGGGGTTTGAAAGTGACGCCTGCAGGAGCCAATGAAAGGATAGGTGCTATCAACATTCACGTCCTGCGGCGCAATGCGAGCTGCAAAACACCGGAGCTGACCGTTCATGCGATGGCCGTCGCGGAATTCATAATTACCAACAGCGACGAACAACCCATGGAGTCGTTGCGGTTCATGCAGCAGTACCGGAATCATCAAATGCCCGGCGCCCACCACCGCTGCGCTTTCCCGCATCGGCGCTGCCAACCCTTTCAGGTATTGCCAAGCCCACCTTGGGTCGTAGGCTCACGTAAAACGATATTGCCGCGAAAGAAGGCAGGAAGCGTTTCCCAGCGTGCGGGCGACCCTAGCGGCCTAACCAGAGTGAGTGCACTAAATTGGGTCAGAAGTAAAATGACGGTACGCTGGGCAGTGGCAGCGGGCTGAGCACGTGATCATGAGACGGAGGGATTCAATGCAAAACGAAAGTCCGTTGCCCTCGCTCCGCGTCGGCTTATTCGGCATCGGTCTGGACACGTACTGGCCCCAATTCGAAGGGCTCGAGGAGAAGCTCACCGGCTATCTTCGTCGCGTCGGCGAAAAGCTGGCGCGGCCGGGCATTGAGGTCGTCGACCTCGGGCTGATTGACAACCCCGTCAAAGCGCTTGAAGGCGGCCACGCTTTCCGCAGGGCCGACGTCGACCTGATTTTTCTGTACGTCACGACCTATGCCCTGTCGAGCACGGTGCTGCCGGTGGTGCGGCGGGCCAAGGTGCCGGTGATTATCCTGAACCTCGCGCCCGAAGCGGCGATTGACTACGCGGCGTTCAACAAAATGAGCGACCGCACGAAGATGACCGGCCACTGGCTCGCCTATTGCCAGGCGTGTCCGGTGCCGGAAATCGCGAATGTCTTTAATCGTTGCCGCATTCCGTTCTACCAAGTGACCGGCACCATCGAGAGCGATCCTGCTGCTTGGGGTCAAATCGAGCAATGGCTCGATGCTGCGCGAGTCGCTCATGTGATGGAGCACAACCGCCTTGGCGTGATGGGCCATTACTACAACGGCATGCTGGACATCTACAGCGACCTGACCCAGCAGAGCGCCCACTTCGGCGGGCACATCGAAATCGTCGAGGTGGATGAGCTGGCCGCGTTACGCGATCAAGTGAGCGATCCGCAGATCACTGACCGCGTTGCCCTCTTCCACGATGCATTTGACGTGCAAGCTGACTGCGGGGCCGATGAGTTGCGGCGGGCAGCACGCACGAGCGTCGCGCTCGATCGGCTTGCCGAGGACCATCACCTCGGCTCGCTCGCGTATTACTACATGGGTACCGGCAACCCGGCTAATGAAGACACGATCAGTTCAATCATCCTTGGCACCAGCCTGCTGACCGCGCGCGGCATTCCGGTGGCCGGTGAGCTCGAGATCAAGAACGCTCAGGCAATGAAGATCATGGACAGCTTCGGCGTCGGCGGCAGCTTTACCGAATACTACGCGATGGATTTCAACGACGACGTTGTGCTCATGGGCCATGACGGGCCCGGCCATATTGCCATCGCGCAGGGCAAAACGAAGGTTCGGCCCCTTAAGGTCTTCCATGGCAAAGTCGGCCGCGGGCTGAGCGTGGAGATGAGCGTCCGTCATGGGCCGGTGACACTTCTGAGTGTCGTGCAGACGGTCGACGGCAAACTGAAACTGCTCGTTGCCGAGGGCCAGAGCGAGCCAGGTCCGATCCTAGAGATCGGCAACACGAATAGCCGCTACCGCTTCAGTGTCGGCGCTCGACAGTTCGTCGAACAATGGAATGTCCACGGCCCGGCGCACCACTGCGCCGTCGGCGTGGGCCATATCGCCGATCGCATCGACAAGCTTGGCAAGTTACTGGGCATGGACGTCGCCCGCGTCTGCTGAATCATCTCGCACTTGAAAGTGGTCGCATGCAGTCTAACCCGTTCGTCGGCGTCATTTACCACTGGATCGGTGGCCTTGCGGCCGGCAGTTTTTATCTGCCGTTCAAACGCGTGCGGCGGTGGTCGTGGGAGACCTATTGGCTCGTGGCTGGTGTGTTCAGCTGGATTCTCGCGCCGACGTTCTTTGCCCTCCTTTTGACGCGGGATGTCGGCAAAGTCTTGGCGGAGACCGATGGCCGTACATGGGCATGGGGTTACGCGTGGGGCGCGATCTGGGGAATCGGCGGTCTGACGTACGGCCTGAGCGTGCGCTACCTTGGCGTCAGCCTCGGCTGCGCGATCGCGCTCGGCCTCTGCACAGTCTTGGGGATGCTGATGCCGCCGCTCTTCGAAGGCCAGTTCCGCGAAATACTCTGGGACAAGCCCAGCGGTTTCACCGTGCTGATGGGCCTGGTCGTCTGCGTGATCGGCATCGCCATCACCGGGCTGGCGGGCATCGGCAAGGAACGTGAAATGCCGGCCGAAGAAAAGAAAGCGACCGTTCAGGAGTTCAGCTTCGGCAAGGGCGTTACCGTCGCCACCATCTGCGGCGTTCTCAGCGCGGCCTTCTCCTACGGCCTCACCGCCACCAAGGCAATTAAGGCCATCAGCATTCACCACGGCACCGACGCAATCTGGGCCGGCCTGCCGCAGCTGATCGTCATCCTGCTCGGCGGATTCACCACGAACGCGATCTGGTGCGGGCTGCTGGGCGCTCGCAACCGGACGTTTGGCGAATACGCTTCCATCGCGGGCCCATCTTTGTCGCGTGAGGAGGAGCCGGTACTCGAAACCGCGATCGAGATGCCGGGGGAAGAGATGGCCAAGGCGTTGCCGCCGTCATCGGGCAGGGCGTCGATGGCCGTCAACTACACGCTGTCTGCGCTCGCCGGGCTGACGTGGTACTTCCAGTTCTTCTTCTACACGATGGGCAGCAGCCAGATGGGCAAGTACGACTTCAGCTCGTGGACGCTGCACATGGCAAGCATCATCATCTTCTCCACGCTATGGGGCCTGGCGCTGCGGGAGTGGCGCGGGAGCAGCGTCCGTACGCGTACGCTGATCGGCGTCGGGCTGGCGATGCTGGTGTTATCGACAGTTGTTGTCGGCTACGGCAACTACCTCGGGTCCATGGAGAAGTAACTCGCGTCGCGTTGGCGCTTCCGTCGCCAACGGGTCGGACAAGGCCTCGAAGCGAATCTCGTGAGTCTTCTATCTTGATCTGGTTGGCCGGTTCTTCCAGCGTTCTTGTTGAGCCATCGGGCACTTGCACTCGGGCACGGACGCCGCCAGGGATTGAAAGGGTGATGTCATGTTGACTGAAATTCCCCGAACGGCGTGAAGCCAACTGCAACGGTCCGTTCCGCGTTCTGTGCAGCAAGCCGAAGGCCACTTCAGTTTGGCGAGTCGCTGTTTCGCCGAGCGAATGGAGCGGCTGGGTAAACATAGCAGGGATCCGCCAGCCTGAACGGTTCTTGTGTTTGTACCGCGGTTCGGTGCTCGTCCGCTCCGACAGATTTCGAGTCGGTGTACCTAATAAGGGGATTGTGGAGACCACAGCGTAGGCTAGACTGATTTCGCGTCGGGGCGGGTCATTTCTCCAAATCTGTTGCCGCCCGGCGATCGGCCGCTAGCACACAATCGAGCGAGGAGGCACTTATGCACCACTGGGAATGCCGGCTGGCTGTGCTGGGCTTAATCCTGCTAACCGGGTGCAAGTACGACCGTGTCAGCAGCGACGGGCAAATCTACGGGAAATATGCGCTCACGTGGGTGAGCGCGGATCGATTTGCCTACGTTCCTGACAAGGATGCGCCGTTCACCTTCGTCCGCCCTGGCACACACGAAGAGATCCGACCTAAGGCGATGTATACCGACGGCGGGAGCATTCCGCGTGAGCTGTGGTCGCTTCGCAACTACTCGCCTTGGACCTATGGACCGGCGTATCTGCTGCACGACTGGATATTTACGGCCCACGACTGCCCGGAACTGCCCGAGTACAAGAACTACACGGTCGAGTCAGCCGCCGAGGTGCTGGCCGAGTGCATGAAGATGCTGATGGTGCAGGGCAAGGCGCCCAAAAGCCGGCTGACGTTTGAACTCATCTACGACGCTGTGAAAACCCCGATCGCCCGGCAATTGTGGGATCAGCCGTCCGACTGCGGCGTTCCCATGCCCATGTCGGCCACGCCCGGCCGGTTCGCGCACGGGCTGCTGCGGTTGCCGCCGGACAACGGCCTGCCCCTGCCGCAGAGCCTGCCGGTAGAGCAATACCGAATCGAGGTCGATTTCGGTCCGCCGCCCGCAAAATAGACAGGCCGCCCGTTTTTCGTTCGTTTCGCGACCCTTCTTTTTGAGTGAGGTGCGTGATGATGCTTCGACTTCGCCGGTCGTACCTGCTTCCGCTTGGTGCCGCCGCGCTGCTCTGGCCCGAGCCTGCCCAGGCTGCCAACCTGACTGTCGACATTGCCCCGGCCGTCAGTAATGCAACAGCGGACAAGCTGTCGCCGCATTTGCGTGCCGCGATCGACGGCAATGCCTCCTTCGTCGGCCACACGCGCCGCAAACCCGTATTGGCCACGCCGGCCTCGGTTTCCGTTGATGACACGCGCGCGGCGGTGCTGAAGGGCGTCCGGGCAGTGGCCGTCGAGCCCGTTGAACCCCAAACGACGATCGTCCGCACCGATCAGCTGATCCTCCGTTTCACCGATAACCCGCCCGTAA
>JAQGHK010000155.1 GCA_028288875.1 Phycisphaerales bacterium
GAGCTTGATGTCGCGGCCAATCGTCCGCTTCAGCGTGACCAAGTGCCGTCCCACAACGGCGGCATAGTGATCCATCTTGCAGACGATCGCGTCCGGCTTCGCCTGGTCGAGAATGCGACGGCAATAATCCAGATCAAGGTCTTCCAGATTCGCCTTGAAAACCAGGCTCCGGTCGACGCCGATGTCGTTCTCTTCCAGGGCGTCGTAATACCCCCGCAGGCGGTCCGACGCCGCGCTCGACACGTACGGCGAACCGATGAACACGATCCGACGGCAGCCGCGCTGGATCAAATGGTCAGTCAGTAGATAGCCGCCCCGCCGGTTGTCGTAGGTAACCAGCGGCAGGGAACTGCGGTTCGGAAATGAAACAATGTCCCGATCGACGGCCACCAGCGGAATCTTCGCCGCCTGCAGCTTGTCCACGACGAGCTGGTTGTAGTGAGCCGTCTCGGCGGGGAGTTCAACGGGGTAATAGAAGACGCCGGACGTGTTCTGGTCGATCAGCGATTGCGCCGCGTTCAGCATCGCGTCCAGCGGATCAGCCATGTCGGTCAACCGGCCGACCGTCTGCAGGCGCAAATGGTCCGACCGCCAGGACGCCACCTCGGACAGATGCGCGTGAATCTGACCGCCGATCCAGCCCAGGTTGGCGGCGGTTTGTGCAAACGGGGCAAACAGGGCGATGTGCTTGCCCTGCTGCGGCTTGGCCACGTGCGTGCCCCCGCCGCGCTGGCGATTCAGCAGGCCGCGGTGTTTCAGGTCGCGCAGGGCACGGGAAATCGTCGATCGCGATGCCGAAAAACTGACGGCCAGTTCGGTTTCCGTCGGCAGGCGATCGCCCGGCTGAAACCGACCCGACGTGATCTCATTCAGGAGCGTATCGTACACCTCGCGGTGCCGCGATTTCCGCCCTTCCGACAGGCCCTCGAATGGCGAAACGCCCCCCGCCGCCGAACCCGACTTGCTGCGTTTCGAGCGTTTTGCCATAGAACTTCCCCGGCCCGGATCAACCGATACTGCGGCAATCCCGCACCATCCGCCAAACCGAGCTCTCGGGAAATATATCGCTTATTCCGCCAGCGCGTTAGCGCTTGATTGCACGCCGCCGGCGGTGCCGCGGATTCATTGCCCGGCAGGCTGAGTCGCCGCGACCGCCGTGCCGTTCACCACCACATTGTGCAATGTCAGATGGGTCACGCCGTCTGCAATCAGGTCCGGCTTGGCTAGCGTGACGTTTATGTTCCTTAGCGAGATGTCGCTGATGTCGGTATTGGCGTTATTGGAGATTTTCCCGAACGAGCCAAATTTGCCCGTGATGTTGGAAATGGTGACGTCGCGGATCTGATCCTGCGGCGGCTTGGCCTGCACCTTGGTGCCATGATTCAGCGAGAAGAGCACGATCACGCCGGAGCCGTCGAGTTTGACGTTGTCGACGCGGACATTCTGGTAATCCTGCCCCGGCGTGTCGGGCCGCTGCTTGATGCGAAGCATCGGCATATTGCCGGTGACGGTGCAATCCGTCATTTCGATGTCCCGAAGAATCGTCGCCTCAGTGCCGAGCGACAGGGCCCCCATGCCCCGGCGGAAGGTGCAGCCGGTCACGCGCACCTTGCTGGATGGCGTGGTGAGCGGCGTCTGGTCGAGGCCGTCATAGCGGTTGCCTTTGACGCAGACGCAGTCGTCATTCACAGAAAACAGGCAGTCGCGGACAATGACATTCTGGCTGCCATCGATATCCACGCCGTCCGTCGATGGGCCTTTGCTCGCGTCATCGATTTCGAACCGGGAGCTTTCGACGACGACGTCCTGGCAGTTGTAGAAGTGCAGGTTCCATGAAGCGGAGTTCCAGAACCGAACGCCGCTAACGGTGATGTTCTTGGAGTCGCGGATGTAAGTCAGGCGAGGGCGGCCACCAGGAGTTTTAGCGTCCCAATAGGCCGCGCCGCTGCCGTCCAGCGTGCCGGGGCCGGTGATGCGGAGGTTATCGACGCCAACGCCGTTGAGCAGCGCAAGACGATGCTCGGCAAAGTGGCCTTCAAACCGCCCGTCCGGTTCCACGGCAAAATCAGTGAGCGTCGGCGAATTCTTTAAGACGGCGCCTTCGCCCAGTTCGACATTCACCTTCGGCTTGAGCATCAGCGAGCCGCTGATGAACTCACCTTTGGGGACAACGATTTTACCGCCGCCGGCTGCCGCGCAGGCGTCGATAGCCGACTGGATCGCTTGCGTGTTCAACGTCTTGCCGTCGGCAATCGCGCCATATTGCGTTATGTCAAAGCGCGCTTCTTCGGCCGCGCGGGCCGCGTGCTCGAACCAACACAATCCTGTGAAGACCAACAGGGTAGAGGCCGCGAGACGTACGAGCTGTGTCCGCATCGGCAGCCTTCCGTCAGTTTGTCCATCGTACATAACGAGTTACCCGGCCAACCCTGAAAAAGCCGACCCGAGCCAGAAGGCACGGGCGGCCTCATCGATGATCACGCCGGCCCGCAGTGGCTCGGTAGTGGGTTCGGCAGAGTGACGGCCAGCCGACAGCCACTCGGCGATCAGACGGTCATGCAGATGACGCGATCCTCGCTGCCGTGTGGCCCGAGATAGTGGTCGTCGATCCCTTGGCCAGAGTTCTTGTGCAAACGATAGGCGGGAACGCGTTGGACCAGATGGGGCATGGCGGCTGCGAAAGTTGCCCAAAACGGTATGTACCGTTTTGACAAGCACGTTTCGGCCGCACTTCCTCACGCGGGAAGGTTCGCTAAGTACTGCGATCGGCGAGACTTATCACTGATTGGGCGATGGGGGAGTCGAACTATCGACCGATTTCCGGGGGAAATGGCGATTGTCCTGTCATGGGCGATGCAGAATCCGATGCACATCTAAATGACTTGGTCAAAATCATTGCCAACTGGCACACAGTGCGTTGTTCTATGGCATCAAAGCTCGTAAGGATGTCAAATACCATTGGAACTTAGCGCCGGCTTAGAGCCTTGGCGATCTAGGGTTCAAATCCCCCACGGCTCATAGCAACGGGATGGTTTGAACTCTGTTCAAACCATCCCTGACTGCTTTTCGTTGCCACTTCCCTTATCGATTGGCTTGAAGCGTTAGCAAAGCTGAAGGATTCGGCCCGTTCGGATGCTGCTTGATCCATGTGGACGCCACTCCGAAAGCCCTCTGGCGTTCTTTGAGGCTCCGGCTCCGGGCTTATCGCGTAAGCATCCGTCTCCGTCTCGATCGCCTTTGTAAAGTCGCCACCCTCTGTATAGGCACACGCGAGCATGTCAAGGTGGTGTAGCAGCCGCGTCGCGAGGCATGGACAAAACTGGTGGATACCGGACGGGGATCAATGACTGCCGCCTTTTCGTTCAAACAGTTTCACCCCGGGAAGGTGCCTTCCTGGGGTGAAACTCTGAGACTATGACGCTTGCGGAGTAGCGTCCCAAACACGACGCGGGTCGCTCAAGCACGTTTCCGGCGTAGGCCCAGCACGCCGCACAGCCCGACGATAGCCAACGAAGCCGGTTCCGGGGTGGCGGCAGCCTCCAGCTGGAAGCCACTAAGGTAACCCGTCGTGAATACAATCGTCGACTGGCCAACTCCTACGATGGGCGAGAACTTCAGGTACGAATATCCCTGGGCACCTACTGCCAGCAGATCACGGTAAGTTGTGCCAGTGCTACCGGTCGAGCCAGTTTCACCGCCATTCGCAGCGGCGACGGCAAAATTACCGGCCTGGTTCGCTTGGTCGCCGTGACCCCACGCATACAGCGTGTACGAACCGGGGGTCAGGTTCGAGATCGTCACCGTCGACGTACCGAAGAATGTGTACTCCTGCACCAGCGCAAGCGGGTTGGGGCTACCCAATGAATTGTTCGAGAAAACGTAGGACTGCGCAGCCGTCGTCGTGATGGAGACATTCACGCCGGTCGCTACATTTTGCGAATCGACCAGGTTACTCAGCGAGATCGTCGGAGAGGCCGACCCCGCAAGTTCATTCCACTTCGTGCCAGTATCGGATGAGACGCCGGTGCCCGTATACGATCCCGCAGCACCGATATCGAAGTTAATAGTCGCAGCTTGTGCCCCGACCGCTATGGCCAAAACGGTGATGCCGCTTAGCAGTGCGAAAGAATTGCGAAATCCAAACATACCATCCTCCTTATGAGACATGAAAAATCGTTCCCGTCGGCCACGGTGGCCGACGGGAACGGTAAGATCAATGAGATATCGTCCGCGGTGATGAGCGACGGTGAAGTGCAGAATAGGCAAGCCCTACGGCGAGCAGTGCCGAAGAAGTGGGCTCAGGCACGCTAGGCAACAAGCTCAGTTGTGCGACCGGATCCCAAGCCAGTTGATCGCCAATCGCTACGTAAGTGACTCCGGTGCCTTCTGGTTGAGCACCGGGATTGTTATTCCAGAACGCAACGGGCCCAAAAACATTGGCCAATGTGTACTGGGCAGCTTGCGCGGCAGTCATGGGATCTTCCCAACTGACACGACCAACCGGCAGACCGCTCGCATCGATCGGAAGCGGATTGCCGTTCAAGTCCATGCTCCCAAACTCACTGTACCGGCTCGTCGCGTCCGGGTTTGCGTTGGGATTGTTCGCTTCCGGATGGTTCCAGGGATCCCACCCATCGGTGCGGATGTGGGTGTCCATTTTGGTGCGGATAAAGATGGCGCTGGGCATCTTCCCGAATTCCCACTGCCAAGGCCGACCCAAAGCGACCGTGTTGGTCTTCGCGGAAGCCGGGTTGACAGCGGTGCGCGCCGTACCCTTTATCAAGGTGGAATCTAGAAATACAAACCCGTTTGCTGTTGTTTTTTCCGTAGCAGCCGCAGTGATGAAGCCGCCATCGGTGCTCTGGACCGTGACATGGTCGAATACCGCCGTCGCATTGCCGTAAATGAAATCGGTATCGCCGGTTATGAAACAGTTTCGGTAATATTGTCGCGTAATGTTGTCGGCCAGCAGCGTATCTTGGTAACCGATGAACCGAACATTATCGAACGCCGATTTGTCCGCCGAGGTACGAATTGCAAGACCTTGCGAGACGTTATCGGCCAGCGGATTCTCGAATGTCATGTTGGTGGCCATGAACCCCGTCGCCCCGCTCTGCACGTAGACACCCGGGCTCAGGCCTGTCGAGCCGCCGACGATATTGACACTTGCCGGGCTGTTGCCAAGGCCGGCAAACGTAACGTACGGCTTATTGACTTGAAGCGTTTCGTTATACGTACCGGGCGCGATCAGTATATTGGCACGACTGTTCACCGTCTGCCCGCTGATTGCACCAATTGCGGCCGCGATCGTGGTGTACGCACCATTTGCGCCGGTAGGATCAACGCGATAATCTATGGCCCAAGCAGCATTTCTTTCGTTATTCGCTATCGTTGCGATAACAGCCACTACTACCGCCTTGGAGATGCTTAGCATGCCCAAACGACGCATCATTACGAACTGTCGAATGTAAACTTGAAATGGCATGATAATCTCTACTCAGCATTGCTCGGCACCCCGAGCGCGCCTGCCTTGACCCAACACTTATGACGTCGTTTCAAAGCTGCTTTTGTCAATGTCAACTACTCATCCGACGACAGAAGGCTGACGATTTGAGGCCGAGTCCGCCGAGTCTAAAACTGAAGTGCCTTCCTCATCCGCCTCAGTGCCGTCTCTCGCCAACAGCACATCCATACGATATTCGATGGCGACATATCCGGACTGACAATTCCCTATCGATATTCCACCATTGCGTTTTCAAATCACGCCGAATCGCACACTCGCTTGTATTTCTCGAACGAGGCGGCGTTGTTTGATTACTGACAGCGTTAAACGCGACGTCGATCGTAACCGTGGCTACCGAAGCGTCCGCCAAGATATAATCCGGCCAATCATCCCAAACAATATATTCACTTGGCTACAATACCCAATTCCTGTGATATTCCCGTTGCCATCCACACGGCCAACAGATTCACGGCCTTGCGGGCAGTGGGGTTTGCGCCGGATCCCAGCCAAGGATTTTAGTGGGCGTGAATTCCGCGACTTCTTCGGCCGTCAACTGTTTTGCCCAAGGCACTCGCCCGGAAACATTCAGCGACCTACCCTCCAATCTCTTGCTACCAAATTCGACGTAGCGTGCGGTCTTTTCGTTCTCCACCTTGCCCCAGTTGTGCCACCCCTCAGCGCGGATGTGGTTGCCCATTGCACAATTGATGAACGCTACTTGGCCATACGGCCCCCATGGCCGCCCCAGATGCGCCTTTGCGTTCGGAGCATCTTTTGGTTTTCCAGTAGCAGGGTCAATCCACGAATTGGAGTCGCCCGTCAGTTTGCAGTTGAGGAACACCAATCCAAACGGAACATCCTCTTTCGTGCTGGCAGCGGTGACGAAACCACCATTTTTACTGTGGATCTCGCAGCCGTCGAAGACTGCGGTGCCCTCGCCGTAAATGAAGTCCACTCGCCCCTCGATGTAGCAACTCTTGAAGTAATACCTACCCTTGTCGAGCAGGAGGGTATCCTGCCAGCCGAGAATTCGGCAGTTCTCGAACACAAACCTCTCCCCAGCGACGCGCATCGCCAGCGCCTGCCCGTGGTCGCCGGAGGTGTTCTGAATCGTTAGCTTCTCCGCACGAAAGTCGCTGCCCATCACGTTCAAGCCTGGGTTAAAGATATGCGCGCCTTCTGGTCGTTTGTCGCTTGCATTCTTGTCGTACGTCAGGATCGTCGTCTCAGGCGCCTCGCCTATGAAGGTGACGTTGCTCGTAGTCTTTGGTAGCACAAAGGGACCTTGGTAGGTGCCCGCACTAATGTAAATGACTGTGCGCTCAGCACTTTTGTCCGGAATGGCGGCGATTGCCTCCTGTACCGTCTTAAAGTTGCCGCTGCCGTCGGCCGCCACGGTGAACGTCGTGGCTTCCGCCATGGCGGTGCAGCAGCAAATAAGTAGCGTCGAAACGATGGTCCTTGCACTCTTTTTCATCGCGTTCCTCAATTAATTGTCCCCACATTGGGTGTGAGTTCCCAAACACCGATCTACGTCGGCCGTATCCGCGCCAGACCATCCGCACTGTTAGTTGTGTCAATAGCTGCGGCGGTCCAGGTGGCAGGAAATATCAGCGTCCATCCCAGGTCAGGGACTCGCCTTGTTTTAGCTTCACCTCGCGCGTCGCGTTCGCGTAGCGAAGTTTACCGGAATTGCCGAGAAGCGAGCGGACCGTCGCCGACGTGAGTTTCCCGTCCTTCCAAGCGATGTCTACTTCGTAACCGCCTCGAGCACGAAGTCCTTTTACGGAGCCAGTTGGCCAGGCCTTCGGCAGGGCAGGCAGGAGGTCGATGGAGCCGCGGTGCGACTGCAGGAGCATTTCCGCCACGGCGGAAGTAGCAGCGAAGTTGCCGTCGATCTGGAACGGCGGATGCGCATCGAACATGTTAGGGAACGTGCCGCCACCTTGCGAACCACCCTTTGGCGGGGTCAGCTGGGTAATCAGCAGGCTGTAGGCTTTGTCTCCATCGCCCGCTCGCGCCCAAAGATTTTCCTTCCACGCGAGAGACCAGCCGGTGCCGACAGTTCCTCGCTGAACCAACGATTTCTTCGCCGCCTCATAGATCTTCGGATCAGTATCAGGCGTGAACAGCGCGCTCGGGAAGAGTCCGTAAAGATGCGACAGATGTCGATGCGTATCTCGCTCGCCGTCCAAGTCCTGAAGCCATTCCTGAAGTTGACCGTACTTGCCAACTTGAAACGGAGCCAAGCGATCGCGCGTTGCAAGGACTTTTTTTCGGAATTCGACATCTATGCCGAGGATTTCGCTGGCTTTCGCTGTTTGCGTGAAAACGTCGCGCAGGATCGACAAATCCATCGTTGGTCCTGCGACTAGTCCGCCGTGCTCAGGTGACATCGATGGGCAAGTAACGAGCCACTTGTGCGTTGGTTCCTCGACGAGCGTATCAAGGAAAAACTGCGAGGCGCCTTTCAAGATCGGATAGCTTTCTTGGAGAAACGTTCGATCGCCCGAAAACTGATAGTGCTCCCACATGTGCGTTGTGAGCCACGCCCCGCCCATGGGCCAGAATCCGACGGCCGAATCGATCGGTGCTGTGGCACGCCAGATGTCTGTATTGTGATGGGTGACCCAGCCCTTCGCGTTATACATCACGGCAGCCGTTTTCTGGCCGGTCACAGAGATGTCGCGAATCAGTTGAAAGAGCGGCTCGGCGCACTCGGAGAGATTGGTGGTCTCCGCCGGCCAGTAGTTCTCCTGGGTATTGATATTGATGGTGTATTTGCCGCCCCACGCGGCGCTCAACTCGTCATTCCACAGACCTTGGAGGTTTGCCGCTTGTCCGCCCGGACGCGAGCAAGAGATGAGGAGATAGCGGCCGAACTGAAAGTAAAGCGCCGCAAGCGTCCTGTCTCTGCCGTCAAATTTCTGAATGCGTTCGTCAGTGGGCAATTCCGCGCCGGGGCCCGCTTCCAGATCGAGCGATACTCGATCGAAGAGCGACTTATAGTCCTGTACATGGCGGCGGAGAAGTTGCGCGTATTCTCTGGACGAAGCCGCACTGAGATCGTGGGCGGCGCGTGCATTCGCATCGGCACTCAGATCTTTGTAATTCACGAAATTCGTGCCACATGAGATGAGCAGCGTCACTGCGTTCGCCTTCGCAATCGTCAGCGCGTTCTCACTGGCAGTCAACGAGCCGCCTTCATTCTTTGCCTGAACGAGCGATTTGAAGCGGATATCGCCAGGTTTGCCATCGGCCGGGCCACCGCTTCCGGCGAGGGTCAGCAGCTTATTCTCAACCGTAATTTTCGCATCTTTGAAAGGCGTATTCAGGCTGGCCCTGACATTTATACTGTTCGGTTGATCGGCACCGAGTCGAACCACGACGACCTGATCAGGCGCGGTGGCAAACACCTCGCGCGTGTAGGTGATGCCATCCCGTTTGAACGTTGTCGTCGCCACCGCTCGCCCCAGATCGAGTGAGCGGCGATAATCGGTCACCGGCGACGATCCGCTAGGAAAATCCAACAAAAGATTTCCCAGAGTTTGGTAATTGACCTGATGTGGAGGAATACCCATCGCAGATTTCTGGATGACGTCCTCGGCATCCTTTT
>JAQGHK010000187.1 GCA_028288875.1 Phycisphaerales bacterium
AGAACGGGCGGATCTGGCCGGCGTCGACGGCGGCGCGCAGCTCGCTTTCCAGGGCCAGACGCAGGGCCAGCGCGTCATGCATTGCCTGATCGAAAATCACGCGGCGACCGCGGCCGCCGCGCTTGGCGGCATACATGGCGGCGTCGGCGTCGCGCATCATCTCGTCCGCCGTCGCGTATGGAATGCGGTCGGTCGCAATCCCGATGCTCATGGCGCTGCGCGCGGGCCGGCCGGCGAGCTGGTAGGGCGCCTCGGCGACCTTCAACAGCCGATCCGCCACGGCGGTCGCGATGTCCGGGCTGGCCATGCCGTCCAGCAGAATCGCGAATTCGTCGCCACCGATTCGCCCTGCCATCGTCATCAGATAGCTGGGAGGACGCTGCTGATCGCTCGCCTCGGCCTCTGCCAGGACGCGCTCGATCCGCCGGGCGACTTCCCGCAGCAGCGTGTCGCCGGCCGGATGGCCGAGCGTGTCATTAATGGTCTTGAAGTTGTCGCAGTCGATGAACAGAACGGCGTTATGAAGCCCCGGCCGGTGCGGGCGGGAGAGCGTCTGCCCCAGCCGCTCCGAGAACGACCGGCGGTTCGCCAGGCCAGTGAGATTATCCAGTTCCGCGGCGCGTTTCAGATCGGCGGTGCGGGCCTCAATTTCCTGCTCCAGCGCCACGCGACGACGCGTCATGTCCCACTTCTCGCACACCATGGCGGCCAACTGGCGGACCTCCACCGCATCGAACGGCTTACGGACGATCACCATCTTGCTGCGCGTGCCCAGTTCAGCGGTGATCTGCTGCGGCGAATAGTCGGAATACGCCGTGCAGATGGCGGCCTGCAGGGATGGGCTCTCTTTCCAGAGTTCGCGCAGCGTCTGCACGCCGTCCCAGCCGGGCGGCATCCGCATGTCGCAGAAGACCATCGCGTACGGGCGCTTCTCCAGGATCGACGCTTTGAGTTTTGAGAGGCCTTCCTGGCCTTGGACGGCGGTGTCGATCTCGAAGGTCGGCGCATCGTCCTGGCTGGCGTCGCCGAACAGGTGCGATTCCATGTCCGTCACGTCGGCGGCCTGCGCGGCGCCGGTGAGGACCTTGCGGAAGTCTTCGTGGATCGCGGGGTTATCGTCGATAACCAGCACGCGGTACTGCTTCAGGCCGACTGACATGGTACACCTTTCGTCGAGGCGGTCTGAGGAAGAATCAGCGTGAACGTCGCGCCGCGGCCGGGCCCTTCACTGGTGACGGAGAGCGTGCCGCTGAGATTATGAGCGGCGATCGCCGAGTGGTGCAGCCCGAACCCGTGCCCATCGTTTCGCGTCGTGAATCCGTGTTTGAAAACGTTGGCCAGGTTCTCCGGCTTGATGCCGATACCGGTGTCGATCACGTCGATCCGGACCTTGTCCGGCGCGTCCGCGTCGATGGCCGCCCGGATGGTCATCCGCGGGTCGGTGCGGTCGTGCACCGCTTTGACGGCGTTGGTAATCAGATTCACCATGATCTGTAGAATTACGTGCCGGTCGGCCACCAGGGTTGCCGAGGACACGTCGCATTGCACGTCAATGCCCCGCCGCTCGGTCGCAGGAATGCCCAGCCGCATGGCGTCGGCAATTAGATCGCCGAGTTCAAAGGTCTCGACCAGTTCCACCGACTTGGCCAGCGTTTGCTGCGACGCGACCACCTGTTTGATGTGACCCAGATTGCGGGCTAGTGAATGCACTTCGCCGAGCAACACGTCGCGCTCTTCGACCAGCAGTTCGGAGAGTTTAAGCAGATAGTCCGGCAGCACCCGGCCCTTTGCGTCCTGCGAGACGAAGTCGGCAAAGTCCGCCCGGTGCTCCCGAATCATGCCGGCCGCCCGGGTGAAACCGGCGATCTTGCTGTCCCGCAGCTTCTCGGAAAGCAGGTCCGCCGACACGTTGACGCTGTTGAGCACGTTACCGACGTTGTGCAGCACACCGGTTGCTACTTCGGCCATGCCCGCCTGGCGGGAGGCGTCGACGAGCTGCCGCTGCAGGCCGGCTCGCTTGGCCATTTCGGATTGAGTGATCGTCAGGATCGCCGCGAAGGACATGGAAATTGCCAGCAGCAGCCCGGCGAGGCCGAGCGCGCCGAGCCGATGGGTGGCGATATCGGCCGACCAGACGCTCGCGTCGAAATCCACACCGAGAGCACCGTCGATCTTTCCGTCCGGCGTGTGCAGCGGGACGTAAGCACTGATCCAGGTACCCCACCGGTCGGTAACAGGCGCGGCATCGAAGTTTGCCACGCCGTCGAGCGCCTGCTGCATGCCCTCGCTGGCCTCGGGGTAGTCCTCGCCGATGGCGGTGCGACCTTCTCGATCGCCGGCGATGTGGCCGTCGTGGTCGTAGTCTGTTTCGGAATCGACGACGAACGCGATCTGGCCGTCGGATTTCCGGCGGAAGGTGTAGACGTCACTGATGGACGGGTTCACGCGTTCCCAGCGAATCTCGGCGTTGATCATCCGCAGATAGGCGGAATCATCGGCCGGCGTGGAAAAGGTGAGGGCCGAGTGGCCCATGAGTTCAATTTCCTGGCCGAAGGTCGGGGCAAGTCCGACGAGACCGTTGCGCAGGCGATCGCGCTCCTGCCGGGAGGCCACTTGGGTCAGCAACGCGGCCAGCGCGATCACAACGACCGCCGCCGCCCACCCGAACCGTGGCAAGCCGCCATGCCCGCCCTTGCGCAACCACCGATGCACGGCCGCTGCGGTGGCGATGGAAATGAAGGCGAATGCCCACAGATCGGCTTGGTAGTTGTTCAGAAATGAGAGCACGCCACCACGTCCTTGTGCAAGCGGGCCGACATCCCGCAGGGCGACGCATTACGCTACCGACCTGCGTTATCTATCGGCCTGAACAGGCGATAGGTTTGGATGGTGGGAAATACCTAAAAATGGCCGACATCGGCGGCCGATCCGGTATAATCAGAAGTCGTTCTTTGGGCTGACGTTCTGCCCGGCATCCCGGCTCGTAAACATCGTCCGCATCACCAGTTAAAATCCAATGGCCGACACCGCCAAAACGCCCGTTGCCCCGTCCACCTTCACCCATCTGCACGTCCACACGCACTATTCGATGCTGGACGGCGCCTGCCGCATTCCGGACCTGGTGAAGAAGACCAAAGAGCTGGGCATGAACGCGCTGGCGATCAGCGATCACGGCTGCATGTACGGCGCGGTGGAATTCTACAACGCCTGCCGGGCCGGCGGGATTAAGCCGATTATCGGTCTCGAAGCCTACATGGCCCCCAAGAGCCGCCACGATCGCGTCCAGATCGACGGCGAATCGGCCTATCACTTGCTGCTGCTGGCGCAGAATCTCGAAGGCTATCAAAACCTGCTGAAACTCAGCTCGCTCAGCTATCGCGAAGGCTTCTACTATAAGCCCCGCATCGACAAAGAAGTGCTCAAGGAATACGGCGCCGGCCTGATCGCCACGAGCGCCTGCCTTGGCGGCGAAGTGGCCCATAACTTTATGAAGGGCCGGAAGATGGCCCAGGCGAAGGAAGTCGCCGAGACGTACCTCAGCATCTTCGGGCCCGACCGCTTCTTCATTGAAGTGCAAAAGCACATCAAGGAGCAGGACGCGGTCAACCCGGAATTAGCCGAGCTGGCGAACAAGCTAGGCGTCGGCCTCGTCGGCACGAACGACGTGCACTTTCTGACTGCCGAAGATCACCACGCGCACGATTGTCTCTGCTGCATCAGCACCGGCCGGCTCATCACGGACGAGAACCGGATGAAGTATCCCACCCAGCTCTACCTCAAGAGCCCCGCCGAGATGAAAACCGCGCTGGCGGGCTTCCCCGACGCGATGGAAAACACGATGCGCATCGCCGAGATGTGCAATCTGGAGCTGGATTTCTCCAAGCGCTATGCCCCCGTCTACCGCGTGCCGCCGGACAAGATCGAAGCCGATCTGAAGCTGCCGAGCTGCCCCGAGCCGATCGAATCGCTCAAGGAAGACGACAAATACCTCCGCCAGCTCTGCGAGACCGGCCTCGATTGGCGCTACGGCACGAAAGACGTCGAGCAGGCCGTGCGCGATCGCTTGGAGTATGAGCTCAAGATCATCTGCATGAAGGGCTTCAGCTCTTATTTCCTGATCGTCTGGGATTTCTGCAACTACGCCCGCGACAACGCCATCCCCGTTGGTGCCCGTGGTTCGGGCGTCGGCACGATGGTCGGTTACCTGTTGGGCCTGTGTAACGTCGATCCGCTCAAGTATTCGCTGCTATTCGAACGTTTCATGGACCCGAGCCGTAA
>JAQGHK010000192.1 GCA_028288875.1 Phycisphaerales bacterium
GTACGCCGACGCGACGGCCGGCTCGCGGCGGTAGTTGTACCAGACATACGTCTTGCTCTTGCGGGCCCGCTTCGCGGCGTCGCACATAGCGCGAGCGTCATCCAGCGTTGCCGCCAACGGCTTTTCGCACGCAACGTGCTTGCCGGCTTCCAGCGCGGCGATCACGAATTCGCGGTGCTTATTATTCGGCGTGCTGACATCGACCAGATCGATTTCGGGTGACGTGATGGCCGTCTTCCAGTCGGTCGTGGCATGGGCCCAACCCCAGCGGGCAGCGAAGGCATCGAGGCTTTTCTGATCGCGGGCGATGATCGTGTGCAACACCGGCTCCACCGGGAGTTCAAAGAACCGCCGGGCGGCGTCGTAGGCGTTGCTGTGCGCGCGGCCCATGAATTTCTGACCGATCAGGGCAATGTTCAGCGGACGAGCGGACATGCGGGCCTCTCCTTCGATGATCGCGCTGCCGACGGTGCAGGCCGCCCGGCATTCGCGATCGTGGCGGCATGGTACTTGGCCGCCACCATGTGGTGAAGCGCCGCTCGACGTGAAGTCGGCCGTTGGAACACTACACTCGGCCCGGGAGGTGTCGGCCGCATGAAGATCCTGATCGCCCCGGACAAGTTCAAAGGCTCACTCACCGCACGTCAGGCGGCCGAGGCCATCGCGGCCGGCGTTCGCGCCGTCGTGGCGGACGCGGCCATCGATCTCTGCCCGCTGGCCGACGGCGGCGAAGGCATGCTGGACACGCTCATCACGACCGGTGGCGGGACGGTGGAGCACCTGAAAGTCTGCGGGCCGCTGCCGGGAATGACCATCAGTGCACCGATTGGCTGGCTGACCGACGGCAAAACGGCGGTCGTCGAACTGGCCTTTGCCTCCGGCCTGGAACTGCTTCGACCGGAGCAGCGCGATCCAATGCGGACTACGACCTACGGCACCGGCGAGCTTATCGCGCACGCCGTCCGCCGCGGCGCACGGCGGATCATCGTCGGCATCGGCGGCAGCGCCACCTGCGACGGCGGCCTAGGCATGGCGCAGGCATGCGGCGCGATCATCCGGCTGCGCAGCGGCAAGCGCTACGCCTCGGCCGATCGGAAGATCACGGGCGGCGATGTCGGGAAAGTAATTTCAATTAGCCGCACACACGATTCGAAAGGTCAACCCGCGGCGAACCTGCTTCGGTTTGCGGGCGTGGAAATCATCGTCGCGGCGGACGTTGGCAACCCGCTTTGCGGTGCCGACGGCGCGGCCCACGTCTTCGCGCCACAAAAAGGGGCGACGCCGGCCCAGGTGCGCCAGCTGGATGAGGGCCTGCGCTCCATGAGTGAACGGCTGGATCTGATCGACGTTGCCCGCGCCCCCGCCGCCGGAGCGGGTGGCGGCGCGGCGTTCGGCCTGATGGCGTTCTTCGGCGGCGAAGCCGTGTCCGGCGCGCAGATGGTGCTGGATCAGGTGAAGCTCGAAAAACGATTGAAAGGCGTCGACCTCTGCTTTACCGGCGAAGGTCGTTTTGATGTGCAATCACTCAGCGGTAAAGCGCCGATCGCCGTCGCCAACGCGTGCCGTGCGGCCAAGGTGCCGTGCGTGGTGCTGGCCGGCTCGCTCGGCGAGGGCTGGGAAGACGCATATGAGGAAGGCGTGACCGCCGCGCTGTCGATCCTTCGCCGGCCAATGGCGCTAGTGGAAGCACAGGAACATGCCGCAGAACTACTCGCAGCATCGGCCGAGGCCGCCGTTCGACTGTGGCGCAGCGGGCGGAAGAAATGAGCAATGAGGACGAAGGATTCGTAGGGGCCACATACATGTCGCCCGCCGTGGCAAATTAACGCTCACGGGCGACATGTATGTCGCCCCTACGAATCTGCAATGCCTTTACGGATTCACCAGCTCGCCTTCGACCTCGGCATGTCCGTGCTCAAAACGAAACTCCTGCGTCGCTGCGTCGGCGTCGATGTGGATCGTGTCGCCGTCACCGAAGTCGCCTTGGAGGAGGCGTGAGGCGAGCGGATTTTCGATCCGTTGCTGAATCACCCGCTTCAACGGCCGGGCCCCGTACTGCGGGTCGTAGCCTTCGTCGCCGAGCAGCTTCTTCGCTTCATCCGACAGCTTCAATCCGATGCCGCGCGCCTTCAGCCGGCGTTCCAAATGCTGCAACTGCACCTCGACGATTCGGCCCAACTGATCGCGGCCCAGCGGATGGAACACAATCGTCTCGTCGATGCGGTTCAGGAATTCCGGGCGGAAATGATCGCGCAGCTGCGCTTTCACCGTCGCTTCGATCTCCCATTCGTCGGCCTTCTTCGCCGACAGATCCATGATCTGCTGGCTGCCGATATTGCTGGTCATCACGATGACAGTGTTCTTGAAATCCACCGTGCGTCCTTGACCATCGGTGAGGCGGCCGTCATCGAGGACTTGCAGCAGAACGTTGAACACGTCGCGGTGGGCCTTTTCGATTTCGTCGAACAGGATCACGCTGTACGGCTTGCGACGGACGGCTTCGGTCAGTCGGCCGCCTTCTTCGTAGCCGACGTAGCCGGGCGGCGCGCCGATCAGGCGGGCGACACTGTGCTGCTCCATGAACTCGCTCATGTCGATGCGAACCATGCTGGTCTCGTCATCGAACAGGAACTCGGCTAGCGCCTTGGTCAGTTCGGTTTTACCGACGCCGGTCGGGCCGAGGAACAGGAAGCTGCCGATCGGGCGATTCGGGTCGCCCAGGCCGGCGCGATTGCGGCGGACGGCGTCGCTGACGGCCCGCACGGCGTCGGTCTGCCCGATCACGCGCTGGCCAAGACGGTCTTCCATCTTGATCAGCTTGTCGCGCTCGGTTTCCAGCATCCGGCTGACCGGTACACCGGTCCAGCGGGCGACCACTTCGGCGATTTCATCGGCGTCCACCTGCTGTTTGAGCAGCCGCGGGCTGGCGGCCTTTTGCTCTTTCGGCTGAGCGTCAAGCTGATCGAGCTGCTTCTTCAGCCCGGCCAACAATTTTTCCTCGGCGGCGACTTCGTTCAGTTCCTTATCCGCCACGCGACGCCCTTCGCGCATCGCGGCCACGATCGCGGCCTCGCGGCGTTCGTAAGCCTCACGGCGGTTGGTATAGGTTTGGCGCAGCGTGTTCACGTCGCCAAGGCCGCTCTTTTCGAGCTCCCATTGGCGGTTGAGCTCCTGTAATTCCTTCTGAACGTCTTCAAGCTCGACCTTGATCTGCTCGTACCGCTTGACGGCGTCGGCCTCTTTCTCGTCTTTGAGCTGGGCTTGCACAAATTCCAACTGCGCCTGTCGACGGAACAGCCGGTCGATCTCTTCGGGCACCGATTGGTTTTCCAACGCGAGCCGGCTGCTGGCCTCGTCGATCAAATCGATCGCCTTATCCGGCAGGAAGCGATCCTGGATGTAGCGATCGCTGAGCGTCGCGGCCGCCACAAGGGCACTGTCGGTGATGCGTACGCCGTGGTGGGTTTCGTAGCGTGGCTTCAGGCCGCGCAGGATGGCGATGGTGTCGTCCACCGTTGGCTCGCCGACCTTCACCGGTTGGAAGCGGCGTTCGAGGGCGGCGTCTTTTTCGATGTATTTGCGGTATTCGTCGAGCGTGGTCGCGCCAATACATCGCAACTCGCCGCGGGCCAAGGCGGGCTTGAGCAATTGGCCCGCATCCATTGCGCCTTCGGTTTTGCCGGCGCCAACGACGGTGTGCAGTTCGTCGATGAACAGGATCACCCGGCCATCGCTTTGTTGTACTTCTTTGACGACGGCCTTGAGGCGGTCCTCAAATTCGCCGCGATATTTCGCGCCGGCGATGAGCGCGCCCATATCGAGCGCGATGACGCGTTTGCCTTGCAGTACGGTCGGGACATCGCCCTTAAAAATGCGGACGGCGAGGCCTTCCACGATGGCGGTTTTGCCGACGCCGGGCTCGCCGATCAGGACAGGATTATTCTTCGTCCGGCGGCTCAGCACCTGCATCGTGCGGCGAATTTCCTCATCCCGGCCGATGACCGGATCGATCTTGCCGAGCTCGGCGAGTTTCACGAGATCTTTGCCGTATTTTTCGAGGGCTTGGTATTTGTCTTCGGGGTTCTGATCGGTGACCCGCTGGTTGCCGCGAACGTCTTTGAGGACGCCGAGCAGCTTGTCGGCAGCCACGCCCGGGACGAGGTTTCGCTCGGCGAGCGCGATCAGAACGTGCTCGACGCTGACGAAGTCGTCTTTCAGCCGATCGGCCTGCTTCTGCGCGGCGTCGAAGACGTCGCCGAGCGCCCGGCTGAGGCCGATCTGCGTGCCGGCGGAATTGGGCAGACGCGCCAGGGCCGCGTCGGTCTGGGCGATCAGGTCATTGGCGTCGACGCCGAGCTTGCCGAGCAAGGCGTGGATGGTCGTTTGCTCCGGATCCAGCAGCCCGCGGAGCAGGTGCTGGGGGGTGATTTCAGGGTTCTCACGCTGCCGGGCCAATTCCTGGGCGGCGGCGACGGCTTCTTGAGCTTTGGTAGTGAATTTATCGAATCGCATAGAGTTCAACCTCTAGCGTCAGTAGATCAAACGTCGTGCCACAAGATATCAGCGAATCGCCTCAATAATGTGGCTGCGACGTGTCATTGCGACACCTAATTTCGGCGGCCTGTCGATTAGGCAGTTGCTGATTCGGGGCTGTCCAGAACGCTCAAACCCTGCCGCCATTCGACATAGAGATAGGGAACGCCAAGCTCCTCGTGCAGCCGTTTCAACCGGGTGTGAAAATGCTCGTATTGCTCCTGCTGCCAGCCCTCGGCAGTCGGGTCGCAGAAGAACACCCGGCAGCCGAAGGGGCGGACCGCGTGGGCGGTGCAGAGCCCGCCGATCTGGTACCGGCAGCCCTCGCCGTCGGGCTGGTCATTGGCGGGACGGCGGAGGTCGAAGGCGGCCAGTTCCAGCGTGGTGACGAACAGCAGATGGCCGAACTTTTCGAACTGGCAGCACTTCCCTGAGACGTCGCAGCGGGGCTTTCGGGCGTCGATCGCCTGCTGAACCTCGGCGTAAAGTGCGTCAATCTGCCCCGCCAACCCTGGGCGGGCTTTCGCGGTGGCGACGGCGTCGCGGAGGACGATTTGCTGGTCGGTACTAAGACTGTAAGCAGGGCGCAAGCGGCGAATTGTACCATTCTTGCAAAAGCACCGCCCGCCCCGACAATGCCCGCAAGATTGTGGGTCTAAATTCGATATTCTGATGAAGAAACTGCTCGTCGCCAACCGTTCTGAGATCGCCATCCGGGTCTTCCGCGCCGCCACCGAATTGGGGCTGCAGACGGTCGCGGTCTACAGTTATGAAGACCGCTTCGCGCTGCACCGCTTCAAGGCGGACGAAAGCTATCTCATCGGCCCCGAAGACGGCGGCGAGCCCGTCAAAGGCTACCTGAACATCCCCGCTATCATTGAGGTTGCCAAGTCGTGCGGCGTCGATGCCATCCACCCTGGCTACGGCTTCCTCTCCGAAAATGCCGGCCTCGCCCGGGCGTGCCGGGAGAATGGCATCACGTTCATCGGCCCCACCGCCGAGATGCTGGAACGCTTCGGCGATAAGACCGCCGCCAAACATCTGGCCGATGCCGCGAACGTCGTGACCGTACCCGGAACGGAAGACGGTCTGAAAGATCCCAAAAAGGTCCAGAAGGCGGCTGATGCGATCGGCTACCCAGTCATCGTCAAAGCCAGCTACGGCGGCGGCGGGCGCGGCATGCGGGTGGTCGAAAAGCCCGCGGATCTCCTGTCCAAGCTCGAAGAAGCCCAGCGCGAAGCCACCGCCGCCTTCGGCCGGCCGGAAGTGTTTGTCGAGCGATACATCAAGCGGGCCAAGCACATCGAAGTGCAGATCCTCGGCGATAGCCACGGCAATTTGGTTCACCTGTGGGAACGCGATTGCTCGGTTCAGCGCCGGCACCAAAAGGTCGTGGAAGTCGCGCCGAGTTTTGATCTGCCGTTGCAGCTCCGCGTCGATATCTGCGAGGCCGCCAAACGGCTCATGAAATCGGCGAACTATCTCAACGCTGGGACGGTGGAGTTCCTGGTCGATATCGATCGACACGATTTCTTCTTCATCGAAGTAAACCCCCGCGTGCAGGTCGAACACACGGTGACCGAAGAAGTCACCGGCGTGGATATCGTCAAGAGCCAGATCCTGATCGCGCAAGGCGAAAGCCTGCACGGGCCGAAGATTAATATTCCGACGCAGGACAAGATCGAGACCACCGGCACGGCGATCCAGTGCCGCATCACCAGCGAAGACCCGACGAACAAATTCATCCCCGATTACGGCCGACTGACGGCCTACCGCAGCCCGGGCGGCTTCGGCATCCGCCTTGATGGCGGCGGCGCGTTCAGCGGCAGCGTCATCACGCCCTACTTCGATTCGCTGCTGGTGAAACTCACCTGCTGGGGCAACAGCCCGGCCAACGCCATTGAGCGTGTCACCCGCGCGCTCAGCGAATTCCGCATCCGCGGCGTGAAGACGAACATTCCGTTCCTCGAAAACCTCATCACCAACCCGCTGTTCGTCAGTGGCGAGGCGACGACCACCTTCATCGATAACACGCCCGAGCTGTTCAACATCACGCCGAAGCGCGACCGCGCGACGAAGATTTTGACCTACCTCGGCGACGTCATCCTGAATGGCCGGCCGGACGTGAAGGGGAAGATCGATCCGAAACGCAAACTGTCGATTCCCCGTGTGCCGAAGTTTGAAAAAGGCATCACCACTCAGCCCGGGACGCGTAACAAGTTGCTGGAGTACGGGCCAGAAAAGTTCTGCGAATGGGTGCTGAAGCAGAAGCCGCTGCTGCTAACCGATACGACGATGCGCGACGCGCACCAATCGCTGCTGGCCACGCGCGTGCGGACGTTTGATATTCTCCGCATCGCCGAGTTCGTCGCGTACAAGACGCCGAACCTGTTCAGCCTCGAATGCTGGGGCGGCGCCACCTTCGACACGGCCATGCGGTTCCTGCAGGAAGACCCGTGGGACCGGCTGGCCCAGCTGCGCCAGCGCGTGCCGAACATCATGTTCCAGATGCTGTTTCGCGGCAGCAACGCCGTCGGGTACACGAATTACCCGGACAACGTCGTTCGCGAGTTCGTGAAGCTTGCGGCCAAGCAAGGCATGGACGTCTTTCGCATCTTCGACAGCCTGAACGTGCCGGAAAACATGGCCGTCGCGATGGAAGCGGTGCGCAGCGATACGAAGTCGCTCTGCGAAGGCACGCTCTGCTACACCGGCGACATTCTCAACCCGGCCCGCACGAAGTATCAGCTCAACTACTATGTCGACCTGGCCAAGCAACTGGTGAAGCAGGGCGCACACCTGATCTGCATTAAAGACATGGCCGGCCTGTGCAAGCCGTACGCGGCCCATGCGCTAGTGAAGGCGCTGAAAAACGAAGTCGGCGTGCCGATTCACTTCCACACCCACGACACCAGCGGCATCAACGCCAGCACGCTCCTGCGGGCGGCGGATGCGGGCGTCGATGTGGTGGACGGCGCTCTGGCGTCGATGAGCGGGATGACCAGCCAGCCGAACCTGAATGCGATGGTCGCGGC
>JAQGHK010000224.1 GCA_028288875.1 Phycisphaerales bacterium
ATCCTGTTGAACAACCGGATCTTCGATGACTGCCCGAAATGGAATGAGGTCGATGCTCACGAGAAACTCCCTTGCACACGAAGCGGCCGGTGCCGGCTACGGGACGATCAGGCAACGGCTAAGGGCATTGTTCGCCATGAAAATGACGATGCATTGCAGCCGAAACCTTGACTTAACGGAGCAGTCGCCGGCCGGGGCTACTGGAGCGGGTCGAAGAAAAACATGCGGTGCACCGCGCCCATGATGGGGTACGCCATCCGCAGGCGATACACGTCGAATTCGCTCAACCGCCAGCCGACCTTGGTCGTGGCGTCCTGAAGTAGAGATCGGTACTGGGGGAACTCTGCCAGGTTCGTGGCATCGGCACGCCCCAGCGGCGTGACATCTTCCTCGACTACGAATTGCAGCCCCGCCTGCGCCTCGGCCAGCGCCGTCGTCTCGGCCAACGACGCGTGGACGACCGATTCCACATTGATTCCGGGAAAAGAATCACGGTGAACGACCAGGTCCATCACCAGCAGGGCCGACGGCTTCACGCGAGAGGAGTAGTTGACGACCATCTGCCGCCGGCCGTCCCCTTCCACGATCATCGGGACGCCCCGGTTGATCGTGCCCGTCACAATGTCGCAACTAGACTTTAGGCCAACCGTGTCATCCAGCCAGTTGAACAGACGTGCGCCGGTGCGCGTGGTCGTACAGTTCACTCGCGGGAGTGGGTGCGTCGAGAATTCAGAGATGAGCGGCATCCCGGTCTCGGCCGCCGCGACAGGATCGAGCGCGTTCTTCAGCAAGTCATCCTGCTCGGACGGCGTATCATGATTCGCCGAATCCAGCTTGATGGCCATCAGGTAGACGTTCGCGTCCGCGCGCAGACGGCGCAGGCCTTGCTGGCGGGCTAAGGTGATCAAGTCGACCTTAGCGGGATCGTCGGCCGACCGGCGCAGCACGCTGCTCAGCAGCCATAGGTCGTTCTGCGAACCCCAGACATGGCTGTTCGCCCGATACGCGGCGCGACGGCGCTGGACGAGCACGCTCATCGCTTTTTTCGACGGACTGGCGCCGGCCACCATCGTGTCGAAATAATCGCGGTCCTCGGCGTGCTGCCGAATGAAGCTATGGAATTCGTCCGCCGCCGCCTGGACGATGGCGGCGGTTTCAGGCGTCAGCCCCTTGTCCATGGCCAGTACGACGAGCCGTTTGAGGGCACCAAGCGAGGGCGCGTTCTGCGTGCCGGTCGATTGATCGTCACTGCGGGCCACCTGGAAGATCTGCCAGCAGATAGTGTACCCGGCGCCCAGTTGCCGCTGCAGCAGCGTTGGCGTACGCGGCGAACCCAGCTCGGTCAACATTTGCCGCATCGCGCGACGGAGTTGGGTGAGATGCTTCGATAGCTCCTGGCCGAACTGCTCGACCCCGATCCCTGCTTCCGTCGTTTCGCCAATCATCAGCGTCATGGTAGATGCCCCGGTTGACTGACCGCAAGTTCCGCACCCAGCGCCTATACAGGTCTATTCGGCCAAAAGTTTGGGAATCAACGTTTCAAAGTCTTCGCGCGCCGACACGGTGCGGCAGACGCCCTTCTTGTCGATCAGGAACATCACCGGAATGCCGTTGATACCGAAGGACAAGGTCAGCGGATTCCAAGCGTCATTCGAACCGGCAGCGGCATCGAACAGCTGCGGCCACGGCAGCTTTTCGTGTTCGGTGAATTTGATGACCGTGTCGGCCTCGTAGTCGTTATCGACGCCAAGCACCTCGAACCCCTGATCGTGGTACTGGTCGTAGACCTTCTTCACCCGCGGCAGCTCCGCCCGGCACGGGGCGCACCAGACGGCCCAGAAATCGACAAGGATGACCTTGCCTTTCCAGTCGGCCGTCGTGAAGTCCTTGCCGTTCGGCTGCTTGCCGGCAAGCACGATTGGCTTGCCTTGGAAGCCCAGCGTCTTATCCGCATTCTTCATCACCGCCACGAGCCCTTTGGACGTAGGATTGTCCAAGGTGTTGGCCATGACATCCATGAGATGCTGCTTCATGACCTCGTCCGCCGCGCCCGGGCGGATATCAGCGATGAACTGACTGAGGAAGATGTCCTTCGGCCTAGCCGCAGCGGCCTGGTCGATCTCCTTGATCACTGCGGCCTGCTTTTCCGCATCTTTGCCCGCGCGGTACCACTTGCCACGCAGCACGACGTTCTCCGGCAGCTGCCCGTCGGTTCCGCTGGCCTTGGCCTTTTCGTCCAGCGTGCTGACCGTCGTGGCGTCGCTCAACGCGTAGAGCACGGCTTCCTGATTCAATCGAACGGCGAGGATCTGACGCTTAATGTCCGGGCGGACCCGCGACATTTCATCAAGATTCACCAAGATCTTCTTCACCAATGGAATGGCCTCGGGCGCTACGGCATCGCGCTGCGCCGCATTGGCGTCGGCGAGCCCTTCCTTCTTCGGAATGAGCTTTTCGTAGTCCGCCAAGGCGGCTTTAGCGACAGCCTGATACGCCTCATAGGTATCAGCGGTGGGCTGGGTGGTTGGCTCGGCGAGCGTAACTCCGCTCATCAACAACAGCGCGGTCAAGGACAAGTATTTTGGATGTTTCAACATGAGTTTCCTTATTGGATGCAATAGCAGACATACGGCTCGACTCAGAAGCGAGCGCAGCGTTTCACAGGCGGACAACAATCACTGTCGCGCGACTTTGTCCGCCCAGAAGTAGT
>JAQGHK010000237.1 GCA_028288875.1 Phycisphaerales bacterium
CGAGACCTGTGCCCTTGTTGGCTCATCGCAGACACAGGTCTCGGCGTACCGCGACCTGTGGCACCCCTATTTGGGTTTCACTGTCGGCCGGTTCATCCACGTTCGGAACCATCCGAGTTCTGTTTGAATTGCCTTCCCCACGCCGCGCGCCACCACGCCTGCTGGCGATCGTTCGCCGCAGAACGCCGCCCCGGCCGCGTACAGCGCGGCCGGCGTGAATGTCGGCGTGTTCGTGATCAAATAAATCGGCTCCCACCCGTCCGGCCGCATCTTTTCGCGGAACCGCTCGAGGCCGTCGTAATTATAAAACCGTCGGCCGTGAGCGCGGGCGAAGGAAAACATCGTCCGTAGCCACCGCGGGTTCTCGGCCATCTGCTCTTTGACGTGCGACGACAGCACCACTAGCCCCAGCGTCGCATAGGTGCAGCCGCTCGCGGCGAACCCGCGCAACGCCGCGTCGATCAGCAGCTCGGCCGTGCCGTTGGGCGCGTCGCGCCGGCGGGCGACGTGTTCCATCAGATAGCCATTCCGCATGACGACCGGCGAGGCCAGGAGAAACGCGATCGCCCGGCCGCCCTGCCGCGCGACCCAAACGCGGCGGTCGGCGAGCACGCCATCGAGGGTGCGCGGGTCATTAAGGAACCGCATCGCCGGCAAGGGCCGGGTGGTAAGCCAGTCCAGAACGACGGCCTTCAGCTCGTTCAGGCTCGCGGCCAGCTCGGCCGGCGAGAGTTCGTGAATGGTGACGCCTTTATTGCGGGATCGATTTAGTTGCTGCCGTAGCGAGGCCGATTCTTTCAATCGAAGCGGCCAGCGCGATGGCTCACGCATCGGCTCCGCCCCCAGCGTCACCACGGCGTGACGGCCGGCGGTGGAGAGGAGCTGCTTCAGCGTCTCGTCGGCGCAGACGTAAACCACCCGACAGCCGTCTTTGGCCGCGTCGGCCTCGATCCGCCGGCAGGCCTCGGCTTCTGATTTCTTTGGGCAGATCGAACCGCTGGCGATCGCCCACCAATCGCCCCGCCGCACGTAGCCGGCGACGGCGTCGAGCTCATTCTCGAACCAATACTGAAAACCGGGATTCAGAATCTGATACGCCGACGCCTGCCGGCCATGCCGCATGACGCGATCCCGCGCGCGAGCGACGCTGCCGTCTGTCCCCTCTCGCGGTATGGCCGGGAGAGGGCTTACGACGATTGACGCCGCTGGCGAAGGTGACGGCGGACGTTCGAACATCTTCACACTTTCAGTCTGCCTGACGCTCGATGCATGCCGGTTGAAGCCCTCACCCTACCCTCTCCCGGCCATACCGGGAGAGGGAATACGACCGGCGTCTCTCGGTCCGATGGCGCTTTTTCCAGCTTCTCACTTCCATTGATCTTAACCAAACCGTAACATTGGCCCGTTGCGCCCCGAATGACAATTTGTTGAGGTCCCCGCATTGACGCTCGATCCTGCCGTGATTGATTCCACCCGTGAGTACCAGGCCCTCGCCTACCAGGCGGCGTTGGCCACCGGCATCGGCCTTCTGGTCGGGCTGGAGCGCGAATGGGCTCAAAAAGAAGTCGGCGTCCGTACCTTCGCCCTAACCGGGCTGCTGGGGCTGATCACGTTCCTGATCGCGCCGTCGTTTACATTAGCCGGCCTCGCCGGCGTGCTGCTGCTGATGACGTTCCTGAATCTGCAGAGCCTGGCCAAGGACCAATCGCTGGAACTGACGACGGCCCTCACGCTGCTGGTCGTCTATTTCCTTGGGGCAATGGTCGGCAAGGGGCAGGAAGACACCAAGTGGTATTTCATCAGCGCCACCGGCGGCATTGTCGTAATGCTGCTCTTGGCCTGGAAGCTGGAATTGCGGAAGTTCGCCGGCGCCCTTCGGCCTGAAGAAATTCGCTCGGCCGTGCTGCTGGGGCTGCTGAGCGTGGTGATCTCGCCGATGTTGGTGAACACCACGATCGATCGCTGGCAACTGTTCAACCCGCACCAGTTCTGGATGACCGTGGTCATCATCGCGGGCATCGGCTTTCTTAACTACGTGCTGTTGCGGCTCTATAGCGATCGCGGTCTGTATTACGCGGCCGTGCTCGGCGGCTTGGTGAACTCCACCGCCGCCGTCGCCGAACTGGCCGGGCAGCTCCGCCAGCGAGCGACGCCGGTGGCGCGGGCCGTTTCGATTCTGCTGCTGACGCGAATGAGCATGTTCGTCCGCAACGGCGTGATCCTGGCGATCTTTGCCCCCAACAGCGTTAGCCGCGCCGCCGCGCCACTCGGCGCGATGGCCGTCGCGACGGCCATCATCGCGCGTTTCAACAGCGGCGCTGACACCACGCCGGCCGAGCCGTTAAAGCTCACCAGCCCTGTCTCGCTCGCCCGTGTGACGAAGTTCGGCCTGATGTTCTTCGCCTTGGCCGTCACCTGTACGCTGGCCCAGCGCTGGCTCGGCGCTCCCGGTTTCCTGGCCGCCAGCCTGATCGGCGGCCTGGTCAGCAGCGCCAGCACGACGGCGACGGCCGCCCAACTGGTCAGCTCCCAACAGATCTCACCCGCCACCGCCGCGTTTGCCACCATCCTGACGTCCCTGGCCAGCGTCGTCGTTCAGCTCCCGCTGGTTCAACAGCAGACGAAGAACCCGGAAATCACCAAGCGGCTGACCGTCGCCACGGTGCTGATCATCGGCATCGGCCTGGCGGCGATGGGCGCGTCGGAATTCTTCCAACACTGATCTGCGAACTAGGCCGACGCCACGCTTTGCGGCGTTGCCGGAAACTGCGACATGTCCATGTACGCCACGCCCCACGCGTGGCCGTCGGGATCCATAAAGCTGTGGTCGTACATGAAGCCGTGGTCCTGCGCCGCATCGGGCGTGCTGCCCCCCGCGGCGATGGCCTTGGCGACCAGGCTGTCCACCTCCGCGCGGCTTTCGCACGACAGCGTGTTGAGCACTTCCTTCACCTTCCAACTGTCGGCAATCGGCAGCGGCGAAAAGTTCATGAACAGCTCGTGCGACAGCAGCATCAGGCGAATGTGTTCACTGATCACCACACACGCGCCCTGATCGGTGGAGAATTGCGGGTTGAACGAGAACCCGAGCGCCCCGTAAAACGCCTTCGATGTGGGCACGTCTTTGACAGCCAGATTGATGAAAATCGTTCGAGACATGGGAACTCCTGTCGTCCGCAGTGCGGACCGTATTTGTAATTTCGCAAGAAATTGTCCGCGGTGTAGACCCTACGAATTATTCGCCGTCATAAGCTTTTTTCAGGACGCCGAGATCGATCTTGGCCATCTTCATCAAGGCAGCCATCGCGCGTTTGGAGCCCTCTTTGTCCGGGCCGGTGACCATCTTGATGAAGTCCGCCGGCACGATCTGCCAAGACAAACCAAACTTGTCCTTCAGCCAGCCGCACTGGCTGGGCTTGCCGCCGTCGACAAGCTTGTCCCAGTAGTAATCGACTTCCGTCTGATCCTTACACTCGACCACGAACGACACGGCTTCGGTGAACTTGAAGTGCGGGCCGCCGTTGAGCGCGACGAAATCCTGGCCATTGAGCGTGAAGGCGATCGTCATTGGCACGCCACCGGGGCCGGGCAGGGTCGATCTCACCTCGGATTGCTTAAACACCGTTCGATAAAACGCGACGGCTTCCTGGGCATTGTTGTCGAACCACAGAAATGGGGTGATCTTGGACATTGCTTCCTCCGATGAAAAAATACGTGAGATTTCTGTAGGGCTGATGCGCACATCATCCCTGTTGTGTTGGCGCTCTCGGGCGACACCGGCGCCGCCCCGGCAAGGAACAATTCGGGGTTAACCAAAGACGGCGGTGCGGACTCGCCGGTCGCGAAGCACTAATGCGACCCACAGCACGACGGCGATCACCACCGGCGCGAACATCTGTCCGTATTCGCCGAGCCGCAAGTGAATGCTGACGGCTCCCCCCAAGTAGGCGGTCAGCAAAATCGCCCCGAACATGGCGGTTCGCGGGATCAGGAACAGCAGACAACTGATGATCGTCACCACGCCGAGCGGCACGATCACGGCCTCGTCCGTGAAGCCAGCGTGCTTCAACCCTTCGACGACGAACGGCGGCTTGAGCAGGTCCATCACGCCGCCCATCATGAGCATGAGCCCGACCAGGACGCTCAACACCCAACCGACCCAGAACGCCGCACCGCGGCCGGCGGACACCGGCGGGACGGGTTGGTAATCCACGGCCGAGGGAACAGACGGATTCGGTACAAACTGTGACATGACAAATCTCCTTCCGAGAGAAATTGAGTTCAGCGTTTGAACAGCATTTTCAGATATCGCCGCAGGTGGCCGAGAATCTCCACCGCTACTTCCGGCCCGCCACGGGCCTTGGCGAAGATAAACGATCCCTGCAGCACCGCCTGAATGTGCAGGCCGAGACTGTCAGGCGTCCAGAGCGCGTCGGGGCAATACAGGTCTCGGGCCTCGGTGATGTCCTTGACCAGCTCGCCGATGTGCTCGGCCATGTGGCGGTCGCAGGCGGCAAGGATGGCCGGGTGCGATTTATAGACCTCCTGCGTCATCGTGCCGAGCAGGCAGGTAAACGAACTGATCGGCCCCTGCAAGATGGCGACGCGAAGATCGACATATCCCAGCAGCCGGTCCACCGGATCGGCCAGCTTGCGATAGTCGGCCGAGCCAAACAGGCCGTCGGCCATGTCCGCAAAGTGCTGGGCGGCTGCGACGCCGAGGTCCTGCTTGCTCTTGAAGTAGTGGAAAAAGCTCCCCTTGGTCAGACCCGCCGCCTGGCAGATGTCATCCACCGTCGTGGCCGAGAAGCCCTTCTGGCGGATGACCGTCATGGCCGCATCCAGCAGTCGCGACCGGGCGTCCGAGGTATTTTCGGCAAGCGTTTTCGACATACCAACCAGTTGGTATGCAGATTACCTTCAAAATTCATCAGGTCAAACTACAAAACAGAATCGAAGGCATTTTCCACCGCCCCAATAGCAAACGGCCGGGATTGCTCCCGGCCGCCCGCCTTCCCATTCGGATTTGTTACGCCGCGAGCCAGGCTCGCCGGCTACCCGTCTCAGCCAGCCTTAGCCGGGTAATGCGGGTGGTGCTGCACGTGGGCCGCGGGGTGTGGGATCGTGTCGGAGTGGGCCCGTGGGTGGGCGTTGTCGTAAACGTCCTTCATCCGCTTGGTCGTCAGGTGCGTGTAGACCTGCGTGGTCGACAGGCTCTGATGGCCCAGCAGTTCCTGCACGCTGCGGAGGTCCGCACCGTTGTTGAGCAGGTGCGTGGCAAAGCTGTGACGCAGCGTGTGCGGGCTGATGCCCGGATCCAGGCCGGCCATGCCGAGGTATTTATCGAGCTTGCGGCGGACCGAGCGGGTGCTCAGCGATTCGCCGTGCTTGTTCAGGAACACGCGGGCGACGTCGGCCGTCGTCATCTTCGGGTCGGCCTGGCGGGCGATGAAGTAGCGCTTCACCGCGAGGATCGCCTGGCTGCCGATCGGCGTGAGCCGATCCTTCCGGCCCTTACCGCGGACGCGGAGGATGCCTTCGGTCAGATCGATATCCTGGGTCTCCAGTTCGACGAGTTCGCTCACGCGGATGCCGCTGCTGTACAGCACTTCCAGCATGGCCTTGTCGCGGAGGGCGAGGATGTCGCCTTCACCGGGGGCGTCCAGCAGCTTCTGAACCTGTTCCAAGTCCAGGCACTTGGGCAGGCGACGTTCTTGCTTGGGCGTGCGGATGGTGGTCAGCGGGCTCATCGTGCACAGGCCACGACGGATGACGAATTTGTAGAAGCTGCGGAGCGTGGCGAGCTTGCGCGCCGTCGTGCTCTTGGTGTAGTTCTGTGCAGCCAGGTAAGCGAGGAATTCGCGAACCAGGCCGGTCTCACAGCGGACGAACTTGGCGTCCAGCGTTTCGGTCTTCTCACCGACAAACGCGGCGCTGGCGAAGGCCGTACCGATCTGTCCACCGATGAACTGGCCGAACTGCCAGAGGTCCGCGCCGTAGCTGCGGACGGTGTAATCGCTGAAGTGGCGTTCGAGCTTCAGGTAATCGAGAAACGATTTGACCAATGGGCAAAACGCTTTTTCTTCGCCCGATTCCATCGGGGCGGTTGCGGACGTGAGAGACAAGGGAGAAGGGTTCATGAGGATCGCTCGAAGGCGCAATGCATTCCTGAATTTCGTGCGTAAGACTTCTTACGCAGCGGACATGAGCCGATCCTCAGCTCAAGGGGTACAACAGTCTTGGGAGACTTGAACCAGTTCGTGCTTCCCAACACGAACCGGCTTTTTATCGGATGACCTTATGCTGCTTTTTTCGGCAGAAGGCCCTTCAATTCTTTTGCTAAATGCTGGCCTAATTGATGGCTCAGCACTGCGGCGTCAAACCAATCGAACGGAACATCGCGCCGGTGCACCATGTCCACCAGCGTATCGAGCACCTGACTTTCCTGGCCGGCTTCGTACTTGAAGCAGAAGTGGTGCTTGCCTTTGGAAAGCGAGAGCGTTTTGGTGTCGTTGGACATGGTTTCCATTCTCTGCGACCACTTTCATTCGTCCCGAATTCACCGGGCCGTCTGTCTATTATCGACCATTTGCTAATCGGACTAAAAGCGATTCGGTCAGCTGGTAGTAGGCAAACCCGCAAAATCGATCCATATTGGCAAAATATTCGCGCTCGCCCATCGGTCCGGCCGGTTCGTGCCGGCCCCGTGCGAAGGCGCCGACTGCCTGCCGGACGCTGCCGTTGGCGGCGTCATACATCCCGACGACCTGCGTAAAATCCGTATTTCTGGGCAAACTGGTTTCCGGCCCCGGCGTGGCGGCACGAATCATCTGCTGCGGGTCGGGGCTGCCGACCGTCTGCATTTTCGGCGATTCAAACAACTGCATCGCTGCGCCGACTTTCGGCGGGTTGTACGGATCAAATTGTGTGACGGTCACCACGATCAGCCCGTCACAGCCCAGTGTTTCGATCACTGCCTGCGCCTGCTCGGCCGACTGCACCTGTTCGATGCCCGCCGCCGCGTACACCTGGGCGACGCGATCCACCGGCACCACCGTCAGGCCGGCCACCGTCTGCATCTGCTGATAAATAATGTCGGCCTGCAGAAGCGGATCAACGCCCTGCTGCCCCGAAAGATTCACCACCGGCGCGATCGCCCAAACACGCTGCTTCGGGCCGGGCATCATCAATGAGCGCTCACGCCCGTACGGCGTAGGCGTCTCGCACCCGCCTGAGATCAGGCAGGCGGCGACGATCAGCGCGATGATGGCGATCCATTTGGCGTTGGTCATGGCCTGCTCGGCAAGCGATCACGATCGGACTACGAATCAATGCGTCGGCACGGAAGCGACGGGCGTTTCATGCCCCGCCGCCGGTTCGGCCTCGATGGCCCTCGGTTCTTCACGCGATGGTTGAATAACGATCGGTGTAATCAGTGCGGGCACGGGCTCCATCGGTGCCATGCCGTGCGAGGCGGCCTCGGCGACGTGCGCCGTGGGTTCGCCATGCTCAGGGGCGCGGCCCGCGGTTTCCCGGGCGACGGCCGGTTCTTCAGCCGGTGCACGGCTGGCGACTTCGTGCGGCTTGATCGCGGCAACGCCGACCGACCAGACGCAGTCATTGCCCGCGCGATTGCTGACGAAATAGATCCGCCCGTCCCGGCCCCAGTTCGGGCTGGTGTTCACGCCGTGACCGTCGGTGATGCGGTGACGGTTGCCGCCGTCGGCATCCACCGTCCACAAATCCTGCTGGCCCGTCGGCTTGCCTTTGGCATCCACGGTGTTCGGGGCGACGACGGTCGCAAAGGCAAGGCGAGTGGCGTCCGGGCTCCAGCACGGGCTGACAATCGCGGCGTTCGTGCTGACGGCCACTTCCGTGATCTGCCGGGCTTCGCCGTCCTGGATCTCACAGGTCCAGACGCTGAACCAGCGGGCCCCGCGGTTGCGGGCGCGCTGGAAGGCGATCACATCTTTATCCCGCTGCGGCGACCAGCTCGGGAACAGGCCGTAACCGATCTGCTTCCGCTCGCCGGTGGCGAGGGTGACAGTCCAGAGTTCCCACTGCCCGCGGACGCTGAGGCTGCAATACGCCAGCCGCGTGCCATCGGGACTGAAGCTGGGGTGCATGTCGTGGGCCGGGCCGCTGGTGACCTGCACGATCTGCTTGCCCTCGCGGGTCATGGTGTAGAGGTCCCACGAGCCGTTGCGGTTGGAGCAGAACGCGATCTTCTGGCCATCGGGTGATAAGGTCGGGAACGCGTCGTCGGCCGTATCGCTGGTCAACTGCGTGACGGCCTGGCCGTCGGTCTTTTGAATGTAGAGATCAGTCGCCTGATCGTGGCGGGTGCTGGCGAACACGATGAACTTGCCATCGGGGCTGACGGCCGGCTCGCTGTCGAAGCCTTCGTCGAGGAACGTGTGCTGCTGGAAGCCGAATTCGTTGGTGCTGGCCTTGGAGTTGATCAGGGTGTCCGGCAGTTCGCCGAAGACGTTGGCGACCGGCAGCACTTTGGCGCTCGTCGGCTCCGGCGCTTCGGCCATCTCAACGGCAGAGCGAACCGGCGCGACGCCGTTGGCGACGGGCGGTTCGACCGTTACGGTTTCACAACCGCCAACCGCAATGAGGGCGGCGAGCGTAACAACACGGCGATGGATAGCTACAAATTGCATGCGGTGCCGCCTTGGCTGAAGGAGGCGGCGCGACGGCGCTCGCCCTCTCGTGCGTTATCGGCACAACACCGGTCAAAGCTGTACTGGGAACGGCAGAGCGCTGTTTTCGCAAGGGCGAGGCATGCCTCGTCCACCCGGCGTCAATCCGGTCTCGCGGGCGACGCATGCGTCGCCCCTACATGGATTCAATGGGCCGCACGAAAGGCATTGCACCAAACGAGCGAATCCACGGCATTACGCCGTGGATTCGCTTGTTTT
>JAQGHK010000253.1 GCA_028288875.1 Phycisphaerales bacterium
GGCAGACGCTCGCCGAAGGTCTGGCTCATCGCAGCGAACTCTGCCGCGTCGTTGTCCTGCTTGCCGGTGGCGTGAGCAGACACCAAGCCGATGTCAGCCGGCGTCAAATTGGCTTCAGCGATCGCGCGCGTCATGGCGGTTCGTGCGCCATGGCCCTGCGGATGCGGTTGGGTGAGATGGTGCGCGTCGGCCGATTCGCCGTAACCGGCGACGGTCGCCAAGACCTTCGCGCCGCGTTGCTGTGCGTCGCTCGCTCGTTCCAGCACGACCACGGCGTACGCTTCCGCCACCTTCATCCCGACGCGACCTTTCGTAAACGGCCGCAGCGGTGGACCGCTGACCAAACGAAGGGCATTGAAGCCGGCCCAGGCGTATTCGCTGATCGGGTCGTACCCGCCGGCGATAACAACGTCGGCCGCGCCGGTGCGAAGCAGCGTCATTGCCAGCGCGATCGCGCCGAGGCCGCTGGAACAGGCGGAACACGTGGTGGCCGATTGGCCGTGCAGGTCTAAGCCGTGGGTAGCGCGGGCGGCGATGTCGCCGGCGAGGAAATCGCGGAGCTGATCGTAATCGCCAGTCCGTAGAAACCGCCCGGCCGCCCGCATGCCGTGCAGAGTAGTGCCGAGCAGCACGGCACGGCGCTTCGGGTCGTACGAAAGGTCACCCGCCTGCTTCAGCGCCTGCTGAATGGCGTAACGGAGATAGCGGGCCTCGCGCGGCAGTGTCGGTTCATAATCCGCGGGAAGATCGACGGCCTGCCCGCCATCGCTGCCGAGCGGCAAGGTCGATTCCATCTCCGGCATCGGCCCGATGCCGCGTTTGCCAGCCAGCACGTTCCGCCAGGCCGTTTCTGTGTCGGCACCCAAGCCGCACACGAGGCCGGTGCCAGTGATCACGATCGAGGGTTTGGCACTCACTTCGGGCACGGCGTTTCATCCTCAACGAACGCGGGGTGCAGAACAAGCCATTGCGTCGGGTAGCGGCGGACGAATCGCTCGATCGCCGTTGCGACCTGTTCGATCGCGTTCGGCGCGGCCGGGTCGATCGCGGGTTCTAGGCAGACGCGGAACTTTCCCGGCGCCTCCCGCACCGTGAACACCGGCACGACCGGGCAGCCCGCCGCCAGCGCCAGCTTCAGCGGGCCGAGCGGGATGCGCAGGTGGCCGTACAGGAACGGCACGACGGCGGACTTTTGGCCGGGCATGGCGCGGTCGCCTTGCATGACGACGACGCCGTTGTCGCGCAGCGCGTCGCGCAGGCCGATGAGCGTGGCCCAGCCGTCATCGATCGCGGCCTCATGCACGCCGAGCGTTTGGCGCACGCCGCGGCGCATCGATTCGAAGCCGTCGAATTCGTCGCGCTTGAATACCACGTGAACCTTCTCTTCCACGTTTCGCAGCGCGGCCAAGCCGACTTCGAACGAGCCCATGTGGGCGGTGATCAGCACCGCGCCGGTGTGGGCGGCGCGGGTGGCGAGATAGGCCGGCTCGCCCTCGACGGTGACGACCTTCGCTCGCAATTGCTCGGCCGATTCCAGTTTGGCCGCGCCGATATCGCGGACGAAATCGTAGAAGCTGCCCACGACCTCGCGCGGGAAGCTCGCCGGCACGGCGTCGGCGGTGATACGCCGGCCATTGGCCAGCGTGTTGCGCCGCACGGCCGGGGCGAGGCGCGGCACCAGGCGAATCGCCAACGGCCGCAGCACGGCCAGCGTCCAGGGCGCTCGGCCGGCCAGCCAGAACAAGGTGCGAAGCGCCGCTGCACTCATGGGGCAGCGGCCGGGTCGAGCGGACGCATCGTCTTCGTGCCGGCGGGCGGCGTCAGGTCCAGATCTTTCGCCGCCAAGCCGGTGTTCAGCTTCGGATCGCTGAAGGTGATCTCGGTGCGCTCGCCGTCTGGATCGGTCAGTTCGAAGCGTTCGACAACGCCGACGGCTTCGTTCAGCCGTACGCGAACACGATCGATGAACGGCTTGAGCTCGGGATCTTTCGGCGTGAGGACGAGGGCCAGCTCGCCCGCCTTCGCATCCGGGTCAGCGGCGAGATCGAACTTCTCCTTCAGTGTCGCCAGCCGCGGCAACGGGCTGGCGGCCATCGATGCCATCTTGCCTTTGAGCGGGTAGACCTCAAGGCTTTTCTGGTTCACGTAAAGCAGTTGGAGCGTCTGGCCATCGATGCGCAGCTGCGTCGGCTCGGGCGATTCGGTCAGCCAGAGCATGGCGTCGCCAAGCGCGCGGATGGTGCCGGTGCTGGTGATCGGTTTTTTGAGCAGCGGCGAAAATTTCTTCTGTTCGAATTTGGCGGCGAGGTCTTTGACGGCGGCGACTTTGGCATCGACGGCTTCGAGGCGCTTCAGCAGGGCAGCATCCAATTCGGCGGCATGCAGACTGCCCGTCAACGCAAACACCGCAACGAGCGCGGCAATCTGGTCCCCTCTCCCGGTATTCCGGGAGAGGGTTAGGGAGGGGGTCTGAATTTGTTGAACGCGATGCGACTTCAAGAAGCCCCTCTCCCTAACCCTCTCCCGGGGTACCGGGCGAGGGGACCAGAACTACTTCGACGCCGCTCACTCCAACGCTAGCGTGACTGACCCGCGCGCGGCGACCGTTGTACCCACCATCGCCATGACGTCGCACTGCAATAAAGACCCGAGTTCGCGGGTGACGTTGGTCATCAGTTCGATCGTCACCGGCGGAGTGACGGCGCTTTCGAAGCGCACGTCGGTCTGCACCAGCATGCCGGATTTCAGATTCGTTCGCGCCGTCGCGAAGCCGGCCATCTGGGCGAGGGCTTCGATCAGCAGCACGCCCGGCACGATCGGGCGGCCCGGAAAGTGGGCGGCGAAAAATGGTTCTTCGCCGGTGACGATCCAAACGCCGCGGGCGCTGGTGCCGGGCACAACGGCGTCCACGCGCGACACGAACCGGAACGCCGGCCCGTGCGGCAATTTCGCCAGCCAGTCGGTCGTTTGCGTGACGGCGGCAGCGGCGGGGCCGGTGCGAAGTGTCTCACGGTTGTCGGCGACGTACTTGGCCAGCGTGCCCAGGTCCTTGAAAATCCATTTGCCGACGGCTTCGCTTGGAATCTTGATGCCGAATTGTTTCTCGATACTGCTGACCAACAGCAAAATATCGAGCGAATCAAGATCAAAATCGCCGCCGATCAGCGGCTCGTCGTCGCGCAACGGCGTATCGACGCCGAGCTTTAGGTCGCGGCGAAGCAGCGTCTTGATCTGTTCCAGCAGGGCCGGTTCCACCGCGACAGGCATCGCGGCGATTGTCGGGAAAATGCCTCGCTCGAGCAAGGTGAGAGTAGACAGAATGCAGAGGGCAGAAGACAGAATTCGAATTCTGTCCTCTGCCTTCTGTCTACTGCCCTCTGCCTACTGCTTAGGCCCGGCGCATCCGGCGGGCCGCACCGAAGGCGACCAGCGCGCCGGGGATGGCGGCCAGCAGGGCTGGCGGCAGGGGGACGGCGGCGACCTGGGCCGTGTCGGCACCGATCGAGGCGTTCTTCAATTGGATGAACGCCGTCGAGCCGTCCGAGGCCGTCGCGGTCAGGCCGGCCGATAGATCCACTTGGGCGCTCTTCCAGCCCGCGGGCAGGTTGATGTGCACCGTATCGTTGAACACGCCGTCTTCATTGGTGAAGCCGCCGAAGTTGAACGACTGCGTCAGCACCGCATGCGTGACGGTGTTGGTCAACGTCAGGCTGCCGACGGCGCTCACACTGGCGCCGCTCAGGAAAATCGCATTGGTCTTGAACGACGGCGGCTGGCTGTTGTCCAGCACCGAGTAGTCGCCGACCAGGCCGGCCGAGAAGCTGCTGAGGTTGTAGCCGCTCTTGGCGCTGATCAGGGTCGAAGCTACGTCCGTGGTCGTCTGGTTGTCCTGGGCCGAAAAGCCCGAGGGAGTGAACAGGAACGTGTTGCTGCTGACGTTCGGGTCGCCGAACAGGCCGTTCTGGTTCTGGCCGCCGCTGTAGTTAATGGTCGTCGACGAACCGGCCGGCTGGCTCCAGCTCGTGGCGGCAAGCGCCGTGGTCGAGATCAGCGGGGCGGACATGAGGGCAATCGCGGCAATCGTGCGTACAGCAGTCATACGGAAGGCTCCGAGTTAAGTCCCCCAACCATATCTAATGACCGATCGCGCGGTCGCCGAAATTTAAACGCGTGACAGTCCGGATAAATGCGCCATTCCCGCACGCGTAACGGTGGTGACGTCTATCCGGGCGCAGAACCTGCTCGTTCATTGCTGCGGATAGATTCCATCAGCGTACTGGCTGCCTGTTTCGGATCACTCGCCGACAGCACCGCGCTGCTCACGGCGACGTGCTTCACCCCGGCAGCGCGAAGTTGCGCGATATTATCGGGCGTGATGCCGCTGATGGCGATCGCGGGAATCGGCAGCGTCTTCGCCGCCAGCGCCGCGTATTCCAGGCCGGCCAGATTTTCCTGCGGCTTGGTCGTGCTGACGAATACCGGACCGACGCCGACGTAATCCGCCCCGTCGATCACCGCCTGCTGCGCCTGATCGATCGATCGCGTGCTCACGCCAACGATTTTGTCCGGCCCCAGAAGCTGCCGCGCCGCGATCGCCGGCAGATCGCCTTGGCCGACATGCACGCCGTCCGCTCCGCTCAGGATGGCGACATCCGGCCGATCATTGATGATGCAGACCGCGCCGTACCTGCGGCAAAGTGCCACGAGCGCCGTCGCCCGCTTCAACAGATGGCCGCCCTCCATCGCCTTCTCGCGAAGCTGCAAGCAGCCAGCCCCGCCCTCTAATGCCAGTTCCGCCGTTTCCAACCACGGCTTGTGGCAGAGCGATTCGGTCACCAATACATGAAGTGGAATGCCCGCCATCCGCTCGCGCCCCGGGGTGAGAGTGAGTAAGATCAAGCGTTCGAGGTCGTAC
>JAQGHK010000311.1 GCA_028288875.1 Phycisphaerales bacterium
GCTTCTACACGGGATCGGCCGGAAAGTGCATGGACGATCGGGCTGTTCCATCGCGATGATTCCATCGCGTTATGAAGATTACGAATTACACCACCAAAATTGGCCTGTTCGGCATCGGGCTCGACGCGTATTGGCCCCAGTTCGCTGGCCTCAAGGAGGAGCTCGAAGGCTATCTCGCACGCGTCGAGGGCAAGCTGTCACGTGACGGCGTGGAGATCGTCAATCTCGGCCTGATCGATACGCCCCAAAAAGCGATGGCGGTCGGGCACGATTTCCGCAGGGCTGATGTGGACCTGATCTTCCTTCACGTAACCACCTACGCACTGTCCAACACCGTGTTGCCGGCGGTGCAGCGGGCGAAGGTGCCGGTCATCGTGCTGAACCTTTCTCCCGAGGCTGCCATCGACTACGCCGCCCTTAATCGGATGGGCGACCGAACGAAGATGACCGGCGAATGGCTGTCCTCTTGTTCCGCCTGCTCAGTGCCGGAAATCGCCAACGTCTTCAATCGTAGTCGCATTCGGTTCCATCAAGTCACCGGCACGCTCGATAGCGATCCCGTGGCGTGGGACGAAATCGATGCGTGGATCGATGCCGCCCGCGTGGCCGGGGTGATGAGCCACAACCGCTTGGGTCTAATGGGCCATTACTACAGCGGTATGCTGGATATCTACACGGATGTCACGCGGCAGTGCGCCTACTTCGGCGGGCATATTGAGATGCTGGAAGTAGACGAATTGGCCGCGCTGCGCGAGGGCGTGTCCTCAGCGGAAATCGCAGACCGGGTGCGGCTGTTCGGCGATACGTTCGCTGTCCAGCCTGACTGCTCAATGCCTGAATTGACGCGTGCCGCACGCACGAGCGTTGCACTGGACCGACTGGTCGAGGACAAGGACCTAGGCTCGATGGCCTACTACTACATGGGCAGCGGCAACCCGGCCAACGAAGACGCGATCAGCAGCATCATCCTCGGCAATAGTCTGCTTACTGCCCGGGGGATTCCCGTCGCCGGCGAGTACGAAGTGAAGAATGTGCAGGCAATGAAAATCCTGGACAGCTTCGGCGTGGGAGGCAGCTTCACGGAATACTACGCGATTGATTTTGCCGACGACGTCGTCCTAATGGGACACGACGGCCCCGGCCACATCGCGATCGCCGAAGGGAAAACGAAGGTCAAGCCGTTAAGCGTCTACCATGGCAAAGTCGGCCGCGGGCTGAGCGTCGAGATGAGCGTAAAGCACGGCCCGGTGACGCTCCTCAGCGTGGTCGAAACCGTCGATGGTGGGATGGTGTTGCTGGCCGCCGAAGGCGAAAGCGTGCCGGGCCCGATCCTCGAAATCGGCAATACCAACAGCCGCTATCGCTTCCCGATCGGTGCCCGCAACTTCGTGAACGAGTGGAACCGTCACGGTCCGGCACATCACTGCGCTATCGGTGTTGGCCATGTCACTCACAAGCTGCAAAAACTGGCATTGCTGCTTGATATTCCGCTGATTCGCGTCTGTTGAGCGAAGAACGTATCACGTGTTGCGTCATTTTCTCCATATCGCGGACAACCCCTCCATGCGAAGAACGAATTCAGCTCTTCTGGCATTCGTATTGGCCAGTGCGATTCTGGCCAGCCCCTTTTCTTCGGCGGCCCCTCCGCTGCCAGACCCGCTTGCGAGCGCGTTCGACACGCCGCCGCAGTCGGCCAAGCCATGGGTGTACTGGTATTTCATGGACGGCCACATTACGCGCGAAGGGCTGACGGGCGATCTGGAGGCGATGAAAAAAGCCGGTATCGGCGGGGCGATTTTCCTGACCATCAATGCCGGCGTTCCCAAGCCCCCCAAGCCGGTGGAGTTCATGAGCGCCGAGTGGCAGGATCTTTACACGCACATGATCAAGGAGGCCGATCGCCTAGGCATCGCCATCTCGCTCGGCATCGGGCCCGGCTGGGCGGGCGACGGTGGGCCGTGGCTTAAGCCTGAAGAGACCATGCAGCACCTTGTCGCGAGCGTGACGCCCGTCACTGGCGGCGGTCTTATCCACGTGATGCTACCTCGACCACAACCAAGAGAACCGTTCTTCGGACGCAGCCCGATGGCGCCGTGGATGATCGATACCTGGCTCGGGTATTACCGTGACGAATGCGTCGTCGCTTATCCGACGCCCAAGGCGCAAGTTTCCGTCCCGTTTGCGGATGAGAAGGCGCTCTACTACCGCGCGCCGTACTCGTCGCAGCGCAACGTTCGCCCGTTTTTCGATGCGCCCGCCAATCCGGCCGCCGCGCCATCTGACGCCTGTCTCGATCGGTCGAAAATGATCGACCTGACCGGCAAGCTCGATAAAGACGGCCGCCTGCAGTGGGACGCGCCGCTGGGCGACTGGACGATTTACCGCTTCGGCAGCACCCTCACGGGCCAAAGCACGCGGCCGGCACCGTCGGCGGGGCTCGGGTTTGAGTCCGACAAATTCAGCGCGAAGGCATTCGCTGCTCACGCCAAGGCGTTTCTCCAGCCATTGATCGACCGAGCCGGTAAGCCCAGCGGCCCTGACCGTGGGCTCACCACGCTGCATTTGGACAGCTGGGAAATGGGCGCGCAGAACTGGACCGAGGATTTCCGCCAGCAGTTCCAGAATCGCCGCGGGTACGACCCGCGGCCGTACCTGCCTGCAATGCTAGGCCAATACGTCAGCGATTCTGCAACGACCGAACGTTTCCTTTGGGACCTGCGTCAGACCGGCCGCGAACTGGTGCGGGATGAGTTTCTGATCCCTCTGCGGGATTACGCCCACGCGAACAAACTGCGGTTCACGTGCGAGGGTTACGACATGAATCCCGCCGGCGACCTGTTGGCGCTCGGCACCGGCGACGTGCAGATGGGCGAGTTCTGGTCGCAAGGATTTGGCTTTAAGTCCGAATACAGTGTCATCGAAGCCGTGAGCGCTGCGCACACCAGAGGCCAACCGATCATCGGGGCAGAGTCCTTCACCAGCCACGCCGGCGAAAAATGGCAGCAATATCCCGGTTCGATGAAAGTTCAAGGCGATTGGGCGCTGGCGGCGGGCGTGAACTGGTTCGTCTTCCACCGCTTCCAGCACCAGCCCAAAGGAGGCGAACGGCCGG
>JAQGHK010000357.1 GCA_028288875.1 Phycisphaerales bacterium
CCGACAAATCAAAGGCCCATTTCGACCGCGTCGTCGAACTGCTCAACACCGCCGGCGTCGCGTTCAAAATCGACCCCGCTCTCGTCCGCGGCTTCGACTACTACACCGACACGCTCTGGGAAGTCACCGCCGGCGGCCTGGGCAGCCAGGCGGCCATCGGCGGCGGCGGGCGGTACGACCTGCTCGTCGAACACCTCGGCGGCAAACCCACCCCCGGCGTCGGCTTCGGCAGCGGCCTGGAGCGCCTGCTGCTCGCCCTCGAAGGGCAAGGTGTCGAACTCCCGATCAAGCGTCGCCCCCTCGTCTGGCTCGCCCACCACGGCGACGCCGGCCGCGAGTTCAACCTGACGCTCGCCAATCACCTGCGCACCGCCGACATCGCCACCGACCTCGACGTCACCGGCCGCGGCATGAAAGGCCAACTCAAACTCGCCGACCGCGAAAAGGCCCGCTGGTGCGTGGTCGTCGGCGATGACGAATTGGCGAAGGGCGTGGTGCAGCTGAAAGATCTCGACGCGCACACGCAGCAGACGATCGAGCAACACATGCTGCTGCCGACGCTGGTTGACCTGATCGGGCGACAAACGTCAGCCTAAATAGCGAAGGCTCATGCCTACCAACTCCGGCATGGCTAATGATGCGATTTCTTCCGTTTGGCTGCCTCTGCGAACCAGATTGCGGATGATGACCTCGCGTAGCCGCTCCTGATGTGTAGGGGTCTGCTCAGCATCCTGAAATACCAGCCCGGATTGCGGATTGCAGTTCCAAGACAGAAGTCGCCCCTCGCTGTCATAGTACTTGTCGTTGCTTGCCGACATGAAGTCCGGCTCCAGAAAGTTCACAACAGACTTAGCATCCGCAAAGACCATCAATTCATCGCCATCCACTTCATGTAAGAATATGGGAGGGAGCATGAGGTCTTCCTGCTGCGATACTCGGTCTAACCGTTCCACGTTCCCGAAAACACTTCCGTCGCCGCACCGGTCATAAAGACGTGGTTCCCATCCTCGCGCCATTCCAGCGTCAGATCGCCGCCCGGCAGATGGGCCAGCACTTTGCGATCCGTCAGCCCATTTAAGATCGCCGCGACGGCTACCGCGCACGCACCCGTGCCACAGGCCAGCGTGATGCCGCTGCCGCGTTCCCAGGTGCGCATGATGACTTCGTTGCGGCTTACGATCTGCACCCAATGGGCGTTGATCCGCCGCGGGAACGCGGGGTAGTTCTCGACGGCCGGGCCGGCGACGTTCAGGTCGATCGCGGCGACGTCGTCAACGAAGAACACCGCGTGCGGGTTGCCCATGCTGACGAACGTCGCCGGCGTTTTCACGCCCTTGGCTTCGAGGGTCAGTTCGTACTCGTGATTACCCCGCTTTTTGATCGCGGCGTTGCGGCCGAGCGCCGCCTGCTGCACCGGAATCTTTTCCAGTTCCAGAATCGGCTCGCCCATATCGACGGTGGCCGTCTTCACCTTGCCGGCCTCGACGTCCAATGCGATCGACAGCACGCCGTTGCCGGTCAGCACGCGCATCGGGTTATTCTTCGTCAGGCCGTGGTCGTAAGCGTATTTGGCGACGCAGCGGACGCCGTTGCCGCACATTTCGCTCTCGCTGCCGTCGGCATTGAACATGCGCATGCGCACGTCAGCCTCTGGCGTGGGCAGAATCAGGATCAGCCCGTCGCTGCCGATGCCGAAGTGCCGGTCGCTGACTTTCTGCGCCACAGTGGCCGGGTCGGCCACGGTTTCGGCGAAGCCGTTGACGTAAACGTAGTCATTTCCAATGCCGTGCATTTTCGTAAAAGTCATGGTCACCGACGATTATACGAAAGAATTGGCCCGCCGCTTATGCCCGCATGGCCGGACGTCCGATAAAGATCACGTGACGCTCACGTTGACGCCCTCCCTCTCAGACGCCGCGGCCCTGGCCGCCGACCGGTTCGCCCGGAATTGCCGCGCACTAGGCATCTCGCTGCCGATGCCCGCCCTCGATTTCTGCCTCGGCCGCGACGGTTCCGCCACCGCCAAGCGGGATGGCCGTTTCCTCGCCGGCTGCTCGGTGCCGAGACGGGCGGCCGAGGTGATGGTGCGGAAGGAAAGCTGGAAGGGCCGCTCGCTTTGCCTGCTCGTGCCGACGCACGCGCAGCAGATCGCCGTCGTGCTGGATCGCCTCGGTCCGACGCGCGCCCTCATCGTCGTCCCCAGTTCCCCGGCCGACTTGGCCGACTTCCTCGCCTGCATCGATTTCACTGCCGCCCTCGACGCCGGCCGGCTGTTCTTCGCCGAGGATGAGGCGGCCGTCGATCGCGTTTTCGCCGCGCATCCCGGCCTGCCGGTTCCCGCCCAAATGGTCCGCCTGCCCGATGTCGACACGGCCGAGGTCGCCCGCGTCACGCCGTGGGTGCAGGCGACGCTCTCACGCCTCACGATCGATCAGGGCCGCCGCGTCTCCGCCGCCAAGCCGTCGGCCACACCTGCGGGTTGGTGCGTTCTCGCCGGCCGGCAGTTCCGCCCCTGGGCTGATGCGGGCGACACGCTCGCCGCCGCTTGCGATCAATCCGAGACGATCGACACCGATCGCGCCACCACCGCCAGCGAAGCGTTCCTGGCCGAGCGCGCCGCGGCCGCCGCCGTCGTCGTCACCGCCGATCGCCCACGGCCCAAATGGGCGACGTCGGCTTCGCCATGGATCACCTGGCTGACGAAATCGACGGTCCCTCCATTCAACGCCGCTTACCCGCGCGACGCCCTGCTCCTGACCGACGGCAGTTGGATGGCTGCCGCCCGCAACGCTGGCTGGCCCGCCAATCGCCTGGCCGTCGCCGGCTGGCCCGCGCTCGCGCTCACGCACACGCCGGGTGCTCCGCTGGCGCTGATCTACGATTTGCCGTCGCTGGCCGTGCCCGAAGACATCGCCGAATCCTCCGGCCGCCAACTGGTGTGGGAAGCCATCCAGGATGAGCTCCCGCGCGACCCGTTCGCCGTCGGTGAGGACGCAGCCAAATACATCCGCCGCGCTCCCGCCCGCCTTGGCTTGGAAGCGATGGAAGACTTCCCCGTCGACCGCTATATCGAATCGCTCGTCGGCCCCGCCTATGTGATCGGAATCGCGAAATGGCTGGCCGCGCAGGGCGTCGCGTTCACGATTCATGGCCGCGGCTGGGAGAAGGAAACAGCCCTGGCCGACCGCCTCCGCGGCCCGCTCGCTAGTCGCGAAGCGTTCTCGGACGTCGTCGCGGCATCCGGCGGTTTGATTGATCCCTTCCTGCCGGCCGCCCACCCGCTGCGCTCAACCACGGCCCCGCGCGTCGCCACCTTCGGCAGCACGCCGCAGCGCATTTTGCAGGACATCAAGACCATCGATCGCCTGCCGATCGCACCGCCAACTTCGCCGCTCTCTCGCACGATCATCGAATCCCTCGTCCGGTAACGCGGCCGAGCGGCCGTATCAGCCGAACGACCATCCCAGCCGTTTCATCTTCTCAACTCGCGGCCTTGCCGGTTCGATACAACCGGCATGCCTTCGCTCCTCGAACTCACCGAACGGATCAATAAAGGCGAACTGATTGACCCCCAGCAGCTGGAGATCTATCAAGATTCGTCGAACGCCGCCGAGAAGTTCCTGGCCAACCACGCCGGGGCGATGCTCGACCTTCGCCGGTCGCACACGCACCTGCTGGAAGCTCTGGAAGCGATCGATTACGCCGACCAGAAGGTGCTGTTTCAATTCCTCAGCGTCCTTGGCTTCCTCGGCATGAGTGAACAGCGCACCCGCCCCGTCCTGCGCTTCGGCGCAGCCGCCGTGGGTCGTCGTGAGATCGGTTTGGCGCTCGAAGCCTTCCAGAGCAGCATCAGCGCCGACCTGGCCAGCGACGGCCCGTTCGTCCGCGATGCCGAGACGGCCACATTCGTCGCCACGCAGTACGAGCGCGCCGCCGCCGCGCTCGCCTGGTACGCGCCCGGCCCCTGCAATTGGGACAACGGCGGCATCTTGAAAATCGGTTACGTCACTACCACGCTGGCCGACGATGAAGCGCCCGCCCGCATGATCGGCGCGCTCGCCCGCCACTTGGACGCAAAGAACACCAAGCTGCACGTTTACGCCACCGAAGCCGGCGTTCGCCGCGAAAAGCAGGCTTTCACGCAAGGCCCGTTCACGCCCGCCAGCAGCAAAAAGGGTCGCGATACGATCGACCAGCTCAGCCGCCGCCGCGCGTCGGTCTGGTTCGCCCCGCTCGATCAAGATCTGGCCACCGCCGCCCGCGAACTGGCCACGCAGATTCACAAGGACCAGATCGATGTGCTGATCATCGACGCCGCGCCGACCGACCCGGTCGCCGCCGTCGTCGCCTGCTGGCGCCCGGCGAAAACCAAGCTGCACCTCGCCCGCCGCGTGGCGATCAAGAGCGGCGATGCCGACGCCGTCGCTTACTTCGACAATCACCGCCGCCACGCCGACGCCAGCCACTGGATGGAATGCGGCACGGCCACGCACCTGCTGCCCGACGGCACGGACGCCCTCGTGCCGAACCCTGATGCGCCCGGCCCGCAACGCAGCACCTACGGCATCCCCGAAGCAAGCATCATCCTGTCCGCCGTGCTGAGCGAAGTTGACGGCCCGCTGCCGCCGGCGTTCGCCGACACGGTCATCGGCATGCTCCGCCAGAACCCGACGGCCGTGCTGCTGACCACCGGCGATGCCGACACGACGGCGCTGAAGCGCCGCTTCGAAGCCGCCGGCCTGAGCAAGCGCGTCGGCTTCACCGGTCGCCGCAAGGACGTCGCCGAGTTCCTGAAGATGGCCGACATCTACCTCACGCCCTTCGGCCGCCCCGCCGCCGCAGGCACGCTGGCCGCGATGGCCGCCGGTAAGCCGGTCGTCGCTCTCGCCGGCGAGACGAACGACCCGCAGGCCGCCGGCCACCTGATCGGCGAAGAACACGCCGCCCACGACGCCGCCGGCTACGCCGACCGCGTCGGCCGACTCATCCGCGACGCCGGCATCCGGGCCAAATTCGGCGAACACCTCAAGCAACGCGCCGCCGAACGCTTCACCGCCGAGCAATCCGTCCGGGCCTTGGAAGGCCTCTGCCGGTCGATGCTGGAAGTGCAGCCGCGGCAGCAGTCGATGGCCCAAGCGGCGTAGGAATCTGCTCGCACAACGCTCACGGGACGCCCGCCAGAAACGGCGCTCTGTCCCCTCTCCCGGTATGGCCGGGAGAGGGCTAGGGTGAGGGCTTCCGACGGAAGAATTCACCCACGGAACGAGCCAGACGTTCGAGAATCCTTCAGCACTTCAATTGGCCTGACGTTCATTGCACGCCTGTCGAAGCCCTCACCCAACCCTCTCCCGGCAATACCGGGAGAGGGAAGAACCTACGCCGCCCTCGCGCTCCGATCGTTCTGCGCGATACAATCCCCGCATGACCCGCGCGCCCCGGCTATCGCTAATCGGCCTGCTCGCCTTCGCCGCCATCGCACCGGCCGCCCCGCCGGCGCCGCCGACCACGGGCCCTGTGCTGCCGCCCGGCGAAGAGAGCAGCCGCCCGGCCCTGGTCGCCGAGCAGGCCAGCCTGCCCAAGCTGGAGCCGCAGCGCATCGGCCAAATGCTTAGCATCGTGGTCGAAGATCAGTTTTTGCACATCAGCCCGCGCGGCCCGCAGCAGCGCGGGCAGTTCGCCGTGCAGGTGCCCGACTGGCCGGGCTTTGTCACGCTGCAGCAATTCGGGCCGGGCACGATGAAACTGGATCATGTGATGCTGGCGGACAATGACACGACCGAGGCGCGCACGTCGGTCATCGTGCGCCCGGACTACCTGCAACTGGTGCGCGATACCGAAACGCTGACCTCCACTCGGTCGGTGACGCTGATGCAATCCCGCATGTTCGCCGACGCCAGCGGCGACCCGGTGCGACTGTCGGTGAAGGACGCGCCCAAAGAAGACGGCCGGCCCGCGCCACCTACCGTTATGCTCAGCGCGCCGACCTTTTCCGACCTGGTGCGTGATCACCCCGCCGCCGTGCGCGACGCGCTGCTGCCGATTCTGCGAGACTTGGGGGCGGCCGGCGTGCTTCGCGGCAGCGATCCGGCCCGCGCGTGGCAGGCGCTCGGATCGGCCTTGCCGGCGGACACGAAAGTGGCCGCACAGATCGACGCACTGCTGAAACAGCTCGACGCCGACGATTTCGCCCAGCGCGAGAAGGCCGAGGCGGCGATGGAGGCGCTCGGCCCGCCGGCGGCCGTTGAGATCCGGCGGCGCGACTTAGCCAAACTATCGCCGGACGCCCGGTCGTCGGTCGAAAACGCACTGCGCAAATCCGAACCCTTGACGCCCGCCCGGGCCGATCAGCTCGGTCATGACGTGCCATTCCTGTTGGACACGTTGCTCCTGGATGACCCACACCTGACCGCCGCGGCGGCGAAACGACTGGCGGAGATCACGGGGAAGCCCATCGACCTGCCCGCCGACCTGACGCCGGCCGAACGCGAGCGAAGGATCGCCGCCTACACCGCGACCCTGGGCCCGGCGACCCAGCCGGCGCCGGCAACGCGCGAATCAACGCCGTGAGCGGTCAAGCGGCGTAACTGCGCCGGACTCAATGAACGCTGCGGCGATGATTACTCCACATCGGTAGCAATGTCGGCTGGGACCAATGTTGGCGCGGCAAGTTCTTTCCAACGATCCGCGCGCAGGGCCTGCGGCGCTTCCACGATTTCTTCCATGACCGGGATCGCCTCGGCCTTGCCGCTGACACCGAGCTTGGCCATGTCGCGGGCGGATGGGAGGACGCGGCTTTCGAGGGAGCGGATGGCTTCGTTGTATTGCTGCGTGGTTCGGCCGAGCTGCGTGCCGAGTTTTTGCAGATCCCCGGCGACTTTCTGGATGCGCTCGTACAGGCGCGTGCCGAGCTTGCGAATTTCTTCGGCGTTTTCTTCGATCGCTTTGTGCCGCCAGCCGTGTTCGATGACGCGAAGTAGGCCGAGCAGCGTGGTCGGGCTGGCGACGATCACGCGCTGGTTGAGCGCGTCTTCGATCAGTGTCGGATCGTTCTCGACAGCCGCGTACAGGAACGCCTCGCCGGGCAGGAAGAGGACGACGTAGTCGGTCGCGCGGCCGAAGCTTTCCCAGTAGGCCTTGCTGGCGAGTTCGGAAACGCGGCTGCGGACCTGCTGGCTGTGCCGGGCGATGTGGGCGACGCGCAAGATGTCGTCGGTGCAGGCAGAGGCATCGAGAAACGCATCCAGCACGCACTTGCTGTCGACAATGACTTGGCGGTCTTCCGGCAGCTGCACGATGCAGTCCGGCCGCAGCCGGCCGTCGTCGGTCGATACCTGCTCGCTGAACGTCACGCGATCGGCCATGCCGGCCAGTTCGAACAGGCGGCGCAGTGTCAGTTCGCCCCATCGGCCGCGGCCTTGCGGCTTGCGGAGGGCGGTGACGAGCTGCTTGGTTTCGATCGACAAATTCAATTGAACGGCAGCGACGGCGGCGAGGTTTTCCTTGATGTCCACATATGCGGCCGACCGGCTTTGCTCGATCTCGGTGAGCTTCGTTCGATACTCCGCCAGCGTGTGCTGCATCGGCTGAAGCAGTTGGCCCATTTCCACGCGCTTCTGTTCCAGCGTGCCGGCCGCTTCGGTCTGCAGCGTCTTAAACCGTTGCTCGGCTAGGGTTAGGAAGCTTTCGGTGCTGGCCTTGAGCGCGTCCTTGCTGGCTTCGGCAAAGCTTTCCTTCAGGCGGGCGTTGGATTGGTCCATCTGCTCGCGCATCTGCTGGAGCGCCTGCCTTTCGGCGTCGAGTTTGGCGATCAAGGCGGCCCGGTCCTGCTGCATGGTGGCGTTGTCGTTCCGCAGCGTTTCCACCGCAGCGACGGCGGCAGAAAGCGCTTCGGTCTGTCGTTGAACACTGTCGCGCTCGGCGGACAACTTGGCGGCGAGCGTGGCGCGTTCCTGCTGTTCGGTGGCGAGCTGAGCTTTGGCGGCTTCGGCGGTTTGGGTGATTGCGGCCAAGTTCCGCTGGGCATCGACGGCACGCTCGGTGGCGATCGTCCGATCGGTCTGGGCGGTGACCAGTGCCTGACGCGATCGGCGGTCCACGACGAGAAACGTCACGACCGCAGCGACGCCACCGCCGAGGACCAGGCCGATCAGAATCCAGACGACTTCCATGCCATCAGTCTAACGACGCGGCCGCCCTTTGCACGGATTTTGTTCGGGTCCGCCAGATTGTTTTTCGGCGACCAAATTAAGCCGCGGCGGTGTTGGCTTTCACCCCGGTGGCGATCCATTTGCGGATGTTGCCGGTGGTGGTTTCCCAACCGCTGACGCGCGCCGTGAGGAAGGCGCTATACATCGCATCAATACAGTTATTGAAATCGCGGAGCAGCGTGATGCGTTCTTCGAACAGCGTGCGGGCCGTGTCGGCTTTTTCAACTTCAGGCAGCTTCAGCGAACTCACCGCCAGCGACTCGCCGGTCAGCGTGAGATTGAACTGCCCCGCCGCACAATCCACAATCAGACCGGCTTTTCGCGGGGCCTTGCCGGTGCGGAGGGCGTCGATGGCTTCGGGCATGCGCGTCGGGCCGGTCGCCGTCAGTGTGTCTTTGCCGCTCTGGCCAAAGACGCAATCGAGTTGCAGCGTACGGTCGAACATCACCGTAGTGTGGCCGCCGCCGCTTGCGCCGGCGGCAGTTTCAATCACGCCGGTCTTCTGCGTTTCGTGCCACAGCCACAGGAGGAATTCGTTACCGAGGAAGTCTTTGGCGCCGTCGCCCTTGGCGGTCCAGGGATATTCTGCATTCATATCCGGGTCTTCCTGGCTCTTGGCAAAACGCGTGGGCATGAGGTCTTCGTACTCACGCCGCTTGGCGCGCTTTTCCAGTTCGCGCAAACCGATATGGCCGCTGGTGAGCGGCTGCAATTCAAGCTCGAACGTGCGGCTAAATAGCTCCTGCATTTTTTCGCGCACGCTTACGCTGGCCGGGCCGTACAGCACGTTGGCGGGCACGTCCCACAGGAGTGGAATCAGTTTGCTGCGGCGGAATTTTCCGCTGCGCAAATCTTCATCCAATTTCCGGCCCACGACATCTTTCACCTCTCGCTTTTGTGCTTTGGAAATGAACCCACTTGGGTTGTTCGCCGCGGCCGCTTCTTCTTCGATCGTGGTGTAGGCGCTCTTCACTTCGCCGGGCACTTTGTTGGTGTCGACGCGTAAGCCGATGTGGATACAGTCGTTGAAGACACAGTGTTCGAAATCGAATCGGCCATCAAAAATATGCCGCGGGCCGACCCAGCCCCACTCCACGTCTTCGGGCACGCCGATATCGGTGGGCCGAAGTGCGTTGGCGGCGAACTTTCCCAGCATGGCCTCATCGGGCAGCTTGGGCGTGTTGCCGAGAATGGCGTAGCGGGTAAACGAGATAGAGCCGGAGTCAAAACCCATGGGCCGAGCAAGGTACCGCGCCACCGCGTCGAGGCAACGCTGAAATGTCGTCCGAGAAGATCGCGGCGTGCGGACAATTGTCGTATCGGTTGCGGTGGTTGGGATTTGCGGGCATTCTTGGCGGCCGATGAATTTCTTCCGCACGTCCGTCGCCCTGAGTCTGGTTGTTCTCGCCGGCTGTGCCACCGACCGGGGCGCGGGGCTTCGCGGGTTCGCCGCCACGCAGCCGGCCGATCCTTTTCCCTCGGCCACGCCACAGCGTGTTACTGACGTCACCAATCGCGTCTTTCCCGCAGTCGTGCGGCTGGATGTCGCGGAAGAAGTTTACGAGAACGGCAAACGTTCGCTGCAGCGGGGTATCGGCAGCGGCGTAATCTTCGACGATCAAGGCCGCGTCCTTACGAATTTTCACGTCGCCGGCCGGGCGGTTGAGATTTACATCACGCTGTTCAACAAGGAGCGCGTGGCCGCGAAATTGGTCGGCGATGATCACTGGACCGATCTGGCCGTCGTGCAGTTGGACATGGCGGAGATCGCGAAAAAGAAGATCACCTTCAGCCATGCGGACCTCGGCGAAAGCGCGAGCTTGAAAGTCGGCCAGGATGTGATCGCCATCGGTACGCCCTTTGGCCTCTCACGCACGATGACGCTGGGCATCGTCTCCAACAACGAGCGCACCTTCTACCCGCGCAACGAAACCATCGATGAATACGAGACCGGCCAGTTCGGTAACTGGATTCAGATGGATACGCCGATCGCCCCCGGCAATAGCGGCGGGCCGCTGGTCGATTTGAATGGCAAAATCGTCGGCATCAACACCCGCGGCTTCAGCGGGCAGGCGCTGAATTTCGCGATCCCGATCGATCTGGCCAGGGGCGTGATCGCTGAAATCATTCGCAGCGCCACGCCGGATACCAAAGGCCGCGTGACGCGCGCCGATCTGGGCATCGTCCTCAAACCGCTGCAGGATCTGGAATCGTATTACGACATCGACATCAATAAGGGCGTGCTCGTGAACGGCGTCGATCGCGGCTCGCCCGCCGCCGTTGCCGGGATGAAGGCCCAGGACATTCTCATCTCTATCGACGGCCAGCCGACCAATGTGCGTTTCCCTGAAGAACTCGCCGGCGTGCGGCAGCGCATCGCGGGCCTGGCGTTGGATAAGCCCGTGAAGGTCATGGCGCTCCGCGGCGGCAAGCCGTTGGAATTATCGATGACGCCCGTCAAACTGGAAAGCGCCGTCGGCGAAGAGCGCGAAGCCAAGGCCTGGGGCTTCTCCGTCCGCGACGTCACCCGCGCTTACGCCAATGAGCAGCAGTTGGATGACGACAAAGGTGTGGTCGTCACCAGCCTCACCAAGGGCTATGCCGCCGACAAGGCCGACATCAACCCCGGCGACGTCATTCGCTCGATCGAAGGCAAGCCGATCGAAGACCTCGAGGCCTTCGAAAAAATCTTCAAGAGCCTGACGGCCGAGAAGAAAGCTAAAGTGGTGCTGCAGGTTCAGCGCGATCGCGGCGTCCGCACTGCGCTGCTGAAGGTGACGTACTAAAATCGCCGTAGGGTGGGCGCTGCCCGCCATCTGCTGATCGTTACGCCGAAGAAGGTGGGCATTGCCCACGCTACGAAAGAGATACGATGAAACGCTTCGCCCCGACCGCCGTGGCTCTTGTTGCCGCCTGCTCGATCGCCCACGCCCAGACCCGCCCCGCCTCCGGGCCGGCGGCCTTGCTGGAAAAGATGAAGCCGTCGCTCGTCGTCGCTCAGTTCACCTACGACGGCGAACTTGGCCGGCGCGAATTGACAGCCCTGGGCATCGTCATCCGTGAAGACGGCCTGACGATCGTGCCGTCCGAATTCACGCCGCGGCAGATGCCCGATGAGCAAATGAAGGACTTCAAGCTCATCATCCCGGGCGACGAAGAGACCGAGATCGAGTGCGACCTGATCGGCCGTGACGATCGGTATAACCTGTCGTTCATCCTGCCGAAGAAAAAGCAGACGATGACGCCGCTGAAATTCGTGGCCGGCAATATCGGCGTCGGCTCGGCGGTTCGATCTGTCGGCATGTTGCCCAAGTCAGCGGGCTATCAGCTGTATACCTATGGCGCTAACGTGGCTGCGATGCTGCGCGGGCCCGTGCCGCAGGTTCTGGTGGATGGTGGCGGGCTGACGATCGCGGGCTCGGTGGTGCTGGACGACACGGATCAGCCGATCGGCATCGTGAATGCACAGAATGACCGCATCATGGTGATCGGCGGCCGGCAAATTCCGCTGAACGATCGGCCGCTGTCGCTGGATGATCCGCAGAATCCGAACGCTTCGATCGAAAATCCGACGCGCGTGTTCATCCCCGCCACCGATTTTATGGCCGTGCTGAATGCCCCTCCGTCGAAGGAAGAGCCGCCGCGCTTTCCGTTCATCGGCGTGGTGCAGTTGACCGGCCTGACGAAGGACCTGACGGAGTATTACAACCTCAAGGGCAAAGTGGCCGTGCAGGTGGGCGACGTGATTCCGAAGTTCAGCGCGGACCGCGCGGGCCTGAAAAAGAGTGACATCATCGTCAGCGTCGACGGCCAGCCGCTGGAACGCGGCGACGTGCCGGAAGAAGCGCCGCTGATTTTCACCCGTCACCTGGCCCGCATGGCGATCGGGCAGAAAGTGACGCTGGGCATCATCACGGGCCCGGAAACGCCGCCGAAGCCCGTGGAAGTGACGCTCGACGAGCGCCCCGCCCCGCCGAGCCGTGCCAAACGCTTTTATGCCGAGGACTTAGGCTTCACCGCCCGCGATACGGCGTTCGAAGACACGTTCGGCCGGAAGCTCGCGGCCGATGCCAAGGGCGTGGTGGTGGCGTTCATCCGTCCGCAGAGCGCGGCCCAGACGGCAACGCTGGATAACGGCGACTTCGTTCGCCAGATCAACCAGACGCCAGTGACGAACGTCGATCAGTTCAAGGAACAGTACGAGGCGTTCCGCAAGGACAAGCCGAAGGAAGCCGTCGTGTTGGAAGTGCTTCGCGGCGGGAATACCCAGATCATTCGGATCGAACCGCCGCGGGAATAATCGGGGTTCTGCAAATTGCTGACGCCACGGCGGGAGCCGTGGATTCTTTGCTGGCGAACGACGTTCGTTTTCCGAGGAATCCACGGCTTCGGCCGTGGCGTGAAAGCTCGCTCGCGTCGTCCCAAGTCTGCTTGTTCTTCAGTCTTCCACTTTCACAATGATCGCCGACATGCTGCCTTTACATGTCGCGACGCGCCAGTCATTGCCGTAGGCCTGGATCTGGTCGCGCTTCAGCTCGGCGTGCTCGCGGTGCGTCGTGAAAACAACGGCGCGGCCCTGCGAATCGACCTTGTCGGCCAGCGTAAAGCCCATGGATTCGTGGTAGCCGAAGATCGCCTTGAGCATTTCCATCACGTACTCGTGGCTGTGGTCGTTGTCGTCCAGCAGCACCACGTGATACGGGGGGAGCGCAGTGGGTTTGGTAGGCGCCTGTTTCGGCTTGTTTTTGGTCGTGTTCGCCGTTTTGTCCGGCGGCTGGGTCGTCTTTTCAAGGGTGTCGGTTGGCATCGTGTCACTCCTTGGGGGAAAGACGGCCAGTCAAACACGATCGATCTACGGATGCAAATTAAAACAAATTTAGGCCCAATACTTTTGTTCGCAAAGTGATGGCGGGTTCTCCCTAAGCCGCCTGATCAGCGATCGAGGTTATCTTGGGCGAAATTAGAGAATTCCCTCGGTTTCCTGAGGTCAACCGGCGAGGTCGGTTGCGTCGCCGATTGCCGGGCGACAATCGGCAGGCGGGCTCGCACGGATTTGAGCAGCAGCCGGGCGTACGCCTCCGACCCAAACATGCCGACATCGATCCGAACCTGACAGATCGCACTTGTCCGGCGAACCAGGTCGATCCGGATCGACGCACCGGCCAGATCGGAAAAATCGTATCGGGCCCGCTGCTTGGAAAATTCGGTCTGGTCCAGATGCAGTCGCAGGTCGTTCAACATGGACCGAACGGCCGCCTGGGCGTGTTCGAATGTCGTAAATTCGACGGATTCCAGTTTGCCGGAGCTGAATATCTCCGTGCCCGCGGTAAACGCCGTATTGCCAATG
>JAQGHK010000397.1 GCA_028288875.1 Phycisphaerales bacterium
TTCGCCGAAGCCGGGGAGTTTGGTTTCCAGCAGCGCTTCGATGGTGTGGATCGTCAGGTCGCGTCGCGTGATGCCCGTGCCGCCATTGGTGAGGATGACATCGATGTCTTTCCGATCAAGCCACGCCTCGAGCGCCGCGTGCAGTTCCGACGGCTGATCGGGCAGGAGCAGGCGATCGGCCACCGTGAATCCGGCGTCGGTCGTCAGCTTGCTGATGAGATCGCCACTCTTATCGGTTTCCGGCGTGCGCGTGTCACTCAGCGTGATAACCCCGCAGCGCGGGGCCTCGGCGGACGCGGCCTGCTGGTGCGCGGCGTAGCTCACTGGCGAACGGCCTTTCCGTCACGGCCGATGATGATGTTGTTTTCGCCGGGCGCCAGAGGCACGTCTTCGCGGTTCGGCGAGCCGGGGCTGATGCCGACCATCGTTTCCGGCGTTTGCTTGCCGTTGTAGACGCGAAGGATGGCGTGCGTTCCGGAATTAAATTCGCTGGAGCGCGTCTGATCGACCGTTTTGCCCGGCGGGATCACGATGCCGTTGACTTTGGCGTCCGGCGGGGCGTGCAGCAGGGCGGCGAAGTCTTCGGGCGGCAGCCACTTCATGTCCATCGGGCCGCCGTCCTTGGTCAGGACGACCGTCATCGGGCGATCGGTGTCGTTCTTAATGATGATCGAATACTGCTGGACGGTCGGGCCGCAGCCCACGACAAGCAACAGGCCGGCAAGTAGGAGCGAACGCTTCATCCCGCCGAGTGTAATGGGGCGGGCGTGCGTTTTCTCGTGTGCGGGCGACGAAGTGTCGATTCTATGGTGTTCAGGCTGGCCGAAGAACCGCCTCTGCGGTGCGAAGTGGGGCGGCGGCGTAGTCGGCTTGGAATCGCTCCAGGCTGTCATAGGCCATCGCCGGGACGGCCCGGTATGGCACGGAAACGTGCAGCGATTCCACCTCAAACGGCCACGGCCGGACGCGCAAGGCGTGGCTGGCATCGTGGGCGACGTGCAGTTGCACCTGCGCCGCGCCGGGGCGGGTATGCGGATTGGGGATCAGCCCGGCGGGCACGTGGTCGCAGCACAGGTGCAGGCTAAGCGTGTCGCACGTCTGAAGCAGGCGCAAATCGAACTTCAGATTATCCTCGGCCGCGTTCGACCATCCGTCGGCCAGCCCGAGTCGTAGCGGGCGATCAATCGCCAGGCCGAGGCGGGAGCGAAGGCTTTCGGCGTGTTCGATCAGCGCGTGCTGGATTTTGTTCAGATCGAACTGCCGCCGGCGGGATTCGTCGTCGATTTTGTCGTTGGCAGCGACCGAGGCGGCGTGGGCCGACAGCGATAGCTGGTGCAGTGCGACGAGCAGCCCGGCATACGGCCCGATCTCGGCGGCCCGCGTGGCCGAGGCGAGCCAGATCGGGTGAACGATGGATCGCAGCGATTCAAAAACATCCATCGGGCGGCCGGTGGCGTCGAGGGCTGGCGCGTCGTCGTGGAGTGGCCAGCCGTCGTCGTGCGCGTCGACCGCGGCATGAACCACGTCGCCGCCCACCGGCTTGGCGAATTGGCGATTGCCGAACGCCCGGGCCAGCGTGCCGGCCAAGTGCGCGTGGTCGCGCTGCGTGATCAGCCAGAACTCATCCCCAACCCGTTTACGAATCATCTGCCCGGAGTATAGCGATGCCGGCCGGCGCGTCGCCGGGCGGGCGGAATCTGGCGGCGCGGCACGGGAATCGCTACAACGTGCGTCCATGCCGTTTCGCGATTTAAGCGTCTATCTCGGTGTGGTCCTCCTCATCCGCATCGGCCAGACCCTGCTGCTGGCCGGCACCGTGCGCAGCAAGAACGCCGCGGGGGCGGCGGTGCGATGCGTGCTGGATCTGGCGGTCGTCCTCCTGTCACTCTGGGCGATCGGTGGAATCTTTGTTCCGAAATATGAATTCGGTGCCGACGGCGTTGGCCGGACGTCGTGGCTGGCCTTCAGCCACGTGCTGGGGAACGATCTTGGTAGTTCACTTTCCATTCTGCCCGTCCTGATGATCGCGACGATCGCGCCTCTGGGGGCGACGGCGGAACGCGTGCGGCTGTTGCCGTTGCTGGCGTTCAGCGCGCTCACGGGCGCGGTCCTGCTTCCGGCGCTGGCGAGAATCGGCCTGGCGTTTCAAGGTGAGTCGGTTCATACGCAGTTCGGCTTGATGATTGCGCTCATGGGCGGCGGAGCGGCGGCGCTGGGATTGGCGTGGGTGGCGGGTGCCCGAAAGGGAAAATTCAATCGCGATCTGTCGGTGAACTTCGTCCCCGGCCATGCGGTCGTGTATCAATTCGTAGGCCTGCTCCTGCTGGCCGCTGGCTTTGGTGCGGCGACGTGGAACGGCCTGCACGCATTGCTCGGGCTGTGCAGTGGCGCTTTGGCGGGCGCGGCCTTTGGCCGTTTTCGGTTCGGCAAAATCGATGCGGGTCTGCTCGTCGCCGCCGCGATCGGCGGATTATGTGCCGGCGGAATGGCGGCTGTCTTAGAAGGCGGACCAGCCAACTGGCTCGGCAATGGCGGCGGGGCCTCAGTCTTAGCTGGTGCTCTGGCGGGCTGTGCGGTGCCGTGGGCCGTCATGGTCGTTGAAACCCGACTGCGGCTGGACGACGTCGCGGGATTTGGCGTGGCCTACACCGTTGGCGGAACGATCGGCACCGTGCTGGCCGCCCTCACGCGCCACACGGCTACCGTAGGCAGCTATTTCGGAGCGGCGGCAGTCGATCTGGCGATCTGGGCTCTAGCCGTAGTGGTTTTCGGCGGGGCGGCCGTGGTGATCGGGAAGTTCTTCGCCGGACGCAATCAGTTTCGCGTTACAGAGACCGTGGAATACGACGGCGTCGATCTGTCCGACCTGGACGTGAACGCGTACCCCGATTTCCAGCAGATCATGATCAAGAGCCATCACCTGCGGCAGCTCTAAGCCGCGGCTCAGCGCGGCCGATGGAAGCGCTTGCGGAATTCGTCCAAATCAGAAAATCCTGCCGGCAGGGTGGCTTCTTCCGGCAGCATGACGGGAACGCCGTTGCGTACGGGATAACGCAGGCCGCCCACTTCGGCGACGAGTTCTTCGCCTTCCAACTTCACCGAGCTGAGGGTGACCGGGCAACGAAGCATATTGATCAGCTGAGCGTCCAGCGGGCGTACGTCCATAAGCGAAAAACTATCACGCTTTGAGGTAGGCCGCCAGCGACGACGCGGCGTCGGTGCAGATCGCGCGGGCGATCGGCCCGAGCACGCCGCCGTGCTGAATGAAACCGGCGTGCAGCAGCGTTTCAGCAGTGATATTGCCATCGACATGGCTGGCGTAGGCGTGGACGGCCCACGGCTCATTGGTGGCGTGATCCGGCTGGATTTCACGCAGGTGGTAGTCGGCACAGGCCAGCGTGCGGCTGACCACGGCCGGCACGTCATAGCGCAGGGCGAACGAGTGCAGGGCGTGGAGAATGACCATTTCATTCTGCCACCACGGCTCAGGATTATCCTCGGCTGTGAACACCAGTGCCATGGGCGCCAAGCTGCAGATCATCGTTTTCAGCCAATCCTCGGCATCCTCATGCCCCAAGCGATAGGCGAGATAAGCCTGCCAGACGTCATTGGCGGCGTGGGCCCCTTGCGCGGCCGGACGGCGTTCTTTGGGCCAATCCGGCAACGTCGGCGCAGTGGGAAGATGGGCACCCTGGTCGATCGCCGCGACCGCTTTTACACACGCCACGATCCAATTCCGGTGCTGGCCGCGGGCGTCGTCAAGCTCGGCGGCGATAGCCTTCCCGTCCAATGGAGCGGGGTTACCCGGCTGCTGAAGCAGTTGGTTCCAGCGGGTCAATTGGTCGCGGGGGGCAAGCATGGGGCCTAAGTAGGGTCCGTGGGGTGGATTTTCGGATCGATTCCCCCGATGGTATGCCCAACCAACATCCGCCGCGACTGAGGTGCAACTGTATGGATCGAATCCGCACGCTGGGATTGAATGACGCCGGGCAGAACGTCTCGCCCGACCGCACCGCCGCCGCTGAGGCGATTCACCTGAAACTGGCCGCGCTCGGCCTGCAACCGATGGGCGAGGGCGCCGCGTCCGAATCGTCGGCCGACCTCATCGCGCGCTATCGAGAGCTGTCACAGCTCCTGAATAACCATCTTTGTCCGGTCGACCAGCGCATTCAGGCGTTCCTGAATGACATGCTCGGCGGCGTGGCACAGCGCAACGCGATCAAGCTGCCGACCAGCACGCTCGTGCTCGATCGTCACGGCTTGGCGCGCGAACTTTCGCTGCCCGCTGGTGAGGATCATTTCAAAAATGAAATCCTCGAAAGCTATCGCACCCAGCAGGGCGTCCTGCACAACCCGCGGTCCGACCGTCGAACAACGGCCGGCGTGTTTCACGTCGCCGACGTCGGCCTGCCCGTGCCCGGCGACAAGCTGGCCGTGCCGGTCGTCACGTATGCCCGCCTGCTCACGGCCGCGCTGAGCCAACCCGCCGACGCCATGCGGCTGCCGTACACGACCAAACGCGTCGGCAACACCGTGACGGGTGTTGAGACTTGGGTGTCGCTGTTGCTACGTCCGGTCGTTGCGCCCGAAGTGCCCGGCGTTCGGCCGATGAAGCGGATGGAAACGCGCTTCTTCGTGCCCGGCGGCCTGGTCTGCAATCTCGATTTCGTCGAAAGCATCTTCGGCAATGCGGGTGACCCGTTCCTGGCCGCCAATGACGCCGGCTTGGACGTCGAACACTGGACCGGCCACACCGGCTGCGTCATCCTCGCGCCGCACATCGTCGGCCTGAATAAGAAGGCCCTTGGCCTGCCGCATGTCAGCGAAGCCACCGAGCGTCAGAAACGCGACGGCATGTGTTGGACGAAGGAAGACGACAAGTACAACGACGGTCAAGCCTTCAAGCTCGCCCTGCGCAGCACGGCCGGCGTGATGGTCACCATCATCTCCGACAACTATTTTGGCTACTGCAAAAAAGACGTCAAAACGCAGATCAGCTTCAGTGCAAACCTGTCTGGCCTATCCGAAGAAGAACACGCCGGCGGGGCGCTCGCCTTCAGCAGCTTCAGCCATGGCCTGCACTTTAAACTTGATCAGAAGATCATCGACCAGGGCTATCACTTCAATCAGGCGATGAGCCTGCTTGGCAACAAGGTGATCGTGCAGCCGGAAGGCTATGCGATCGACGCGAGTGATCCATCGATTCTCTACATCCCCGAGACGGCCGAGTTTGAAGCGGCGACGCAGCGCATCTTTTGGCCGCAAGACGGCGTGAAGCAGTCGATCAAGTTGTTGCCGGACCAGACTTACGTGCTGCCGATGGGCTACAAGCTTCGTTACGAAAAGCACCCGGGCGCGCCGAGCTGGCGGCTCGTCGGCACGCTGGCCGAAGGCACGGTCTGTCACAAGCCGTGCACCGTCAGCGGCGGTGGCAAGAGCGAAATCAGCAAGCCGATCGGCGACGCCATCGTCTACGGCCCGATTTACGTGGCCGATCTAAGCCAGGATTTGGGCGCGGTTGAGCTGCTCTTCACACACAACTACAACGAACGCTTTCGGAACCCACTCCCGGCCGACCAAACCAAGCGGGCTTCCCGCGCGGTGCTGGACGTCGGCCGATCACTCGGCAGCGTGATCAAATTGCTCACGCCGTCTGCGGAATACACGGACGAGTACAACGACTGGCTGGAAGCGATTCCCAACCACGTTCGGGCTCTCGCCTTTGCGATTAAACGCTTCTACAAGCCGGAATGGGACGCCGATTGGCGCAGCCATTTCATGGTCGATGAAGTCAACGGGCAGCCTGGCCATGAGCTGAAACTGGACGGCCGCAAGATCATGGGCAGCTACCTGCGCATGGGCTTCTCGCCGGAAGGCAACTGGCGGCTGTACAAGCTGCGGCAAGACTTCATCGCCGCGGCGAAGGTGCAGTTGGAAGACGACATTACGGCGTCGATCACCGTATCCGCCGCCCAACTGCAGGGCGGTCCCGCGACTGCGGGTACGCAGAGCGTGAAACTCCTCTACAACACCGAAGCCCGCCTGTTCCAACGGCCGGACGATGCCATTCATCCCGGCTTTGATCGTCAGACCGAATGGGACATGAGCCAGCCCGGGCTGTTTGCTTCGAACTATCGGCCGCTGACGGGCGAAGATGCCGAAGCGATGGTGCAGAACGTCGCCGCGTTCGAACTGTTCACCGACCCGATGAAGGCGACGCTGCGCCGCGCGGCCGATGCGCCGGAAACGTTCGTCGTCTGCTCGGCCGAGCCGCGCATCGTCGATGGCAAGCGGACGAAGAACCCGCGTTACCTGCAGGTTCGGCCGGACATTCAGCGTCCGAAGGAAGCGTACTTAGCCGAACTCGGGTCGCGCCTTTATCGTCGCCTGCCGGGAGATGCACCGGTGACTCAGCCGGTCGGTGCGATCCTCTGCGGCCGGCGTAATAACCCGCGCGAGCCGGGCATTCGGCCGCTTGCCGTGTACAACCCGATTCACTACCAGGAACTCCCTGAGCTCTTCATGGACTTCATCTCGTCGCTGACCGGCAAAAGCCCCTCGACGACGGGCACCGGCAGCGAAGGCGCACTCACGAAGGGGCCGTTTAACGCCCTGCGCGCCTGTGCCGACCTGAACAACGCGTTCCTCAGCTACGTGCTGACGGGCCTGGATGGCTTCAGCTCGGCTGCCGGCTATGTCGGTAGCGATCACCGCGTGGATCACGACGTCTCGCTGCTCATCCCGGAAATTTGGTGCCGCCTCCGCCCGGCCGAGCAGAAGGCGAAGTTCCTGATTGATAACGGCTGCCTCGAGCAGATCAAGGATTTCCAGCACGAGGGCCGCACCATCAAGGCCTCGCGCCTCGGCTATCGCATCACCGACCGCTTCGTCGGTCGATTCTTCGGCCGCGTATTCGACGATCCGGCCGCGGTGTTCGATGAGACGATGCTCAAGCCGGAAACGCAGAGCATCGAGGACTACATCGACGGCGTCGACAACATCGTCGACACCCAGCAGAAGGTCGCCTCAATGTATCTCGAAGACGGCAGCATCGATGACCTCTGCCC
>JAQGHK010000495.1 GCA_028288875.1 Phycisphaerales bacterium
GGGCAGAAATTTCTGCTGGCCGATGCGGCGAAGGCGCACGAGGCCGTCATGAAGGGCGACGGGGCGCGCGGCAAAATCGTGCTGACGATGTAAATGCCTCTGCGAATCGTTCTCGATTCGTAATTGAAACAGCGTATCAGCCCCAATCGGGTGATTGATCCGTATCATCCCGCCATGCGAGCGATTGAAGAACTGACCGATCGAGAGATTTTGGCGCTGGCGATTTCGCTGGAAGAGCGCGATAGCCGTCGCTACGGCGACTATGCCGAGCAGTTGCACGCCGACTTCCCCGGATCGGCCGAGGTACTGCGGAAAATGGCGGCGGAGGAAGTGGTGCATCGTGATCGCCTGACGGCGGGCTTCCGTGAACGCTTTGGCGACCAGATGCCGGTCGTTCGGCCGGAAGAGATTAAAGATTTCGTCGACAATCATTCGAGCGTCTTCAAGCCCGGCCCCGATGCAATCCGCCAGATGGCGACCTCGATGGAGCAGCAGACCTACGCGTTCTATGAAAAGGCCGCCAGCCGTAGCACGGATGCGGGCGTGCGGCAGTTGCTGAACTCGCTGGCCGACGAGGAGCGACGGCACAGCGCGCTCGCCGCCGACCTGAACAAGGAGCACTCGGCCAATCATGAGTCCTCCGAGAATGACACCAGGCACCGCCAGTTCGTCCTCCAGATCGTGCAGCCGGGCTTGGCCGGGCTGATGGACGGCAGCGTCAGCACCTTGGCCCCGCTGTTCGCCGCGGCGTTTGCCACGCAGAACTCGTGGCAGGGCTTTCAGGTCGGGCTGGCCGCCAGCGTAGGGGCGGGCATCAGCATGGGCTTCGCCGAGGCGATGAGCGACGACGGCGTGCTGAGCGGCCGGGGCAAGCCGCTGATCCGCGGCATCGTCTGCGGCCTGATGACCACCTTGGGCGGGATCGGGCACACGCTGCCGTACCTGATCCACAACTTCAAACTGGCCACGATCATCGCAATGGCGGTCGTGGTGGTGGAGCTGTTTGCGATCAGTTGGATTCGCAACCGCTATATGGACACGCCATTCCTTCGCGCGGCGTTTCAGGTGATCGTGGGCGGGCTGCTGGTATTCATCGCGGGCATTCTGATTGGCGTCGCGTGAACAGATGGCGTAGCCGCGAGCTTGCTCGCGGTTCGGACGTCAAAGGACGACGTCGGAGGACTCTAATTGCGAAAACCGCGAGCAAGCTCGCGGCTACGCGGTATCAGTTCTGCTCGTCTTCATCCGCCGGCGGGGTGACGGGGATCTGGTACTTGCCGTCCAGCCACCGGCCCAGATCCACCAGCTTGCACCGTTCGGAACAGAACGGGAAGAACGGCTGCTCACCCAAGGGCTCGGGCAGCGGTTTTTTGCAGATCGGGCAGTTCATGGGGGAGAGGGCAGAGAGCAGTAGACAGAGAGAAGAATACGGAAGAAAGACGCGACGCATTTCTGCGCCTTCCCTGTCTTCTGCCTACTGCCCTCTGCCTACTGAGGATTTACCGCCCGCCGAGGCCGCGTCCGCTGAGGGCGCGGGCGATCGTGGCGGGAGTGTTGGCGACGCTGCCGCTGGTGTGGTGGTCCATCAGTTCGGCAGTCAGGCGCCGATTTGGGGCTTCCACCGGCGGTTTATTCACGACGGCCGCGATCTGATTGACCTCGTCCTTCTTGATCGCCAGGCGTTTTTCCAGGTCTTCGAGCTGGCGTTCCAGGTCCTGGTATTCGGCCAGAGCCTGTTGGTGGAGCGATTCGCCTTCGCCGAGCCAGTCTTTGAACGATTTCACGCCAAGTACCTCCATGACCGTTAGTATACCGAAATTTAGGCAAAAAGGGCGGGTTGTTCCGCCGGACTTTTCGCCGCTACGCGTCTCGCCATCTCTTATCGGCAGATTTTGCCGGTCGCTCTTATCCGGCGGCTACAAATTGGCCTAAGTGCCGAAAATGGCGGTCGATTTGATTCGCGTATTTTTACTGCCACGTTCGGCCGCAAGTACAGGGCCGGCCGGGACTACGGCCAAAAAACAGCGCGCCCGGCGCGCGGGCAGATTACCCAGATCGCCATGTGGCTTATGGCCATCAAGTTCGGCCGTGCCTCGCCCACCAACGGCACTCCCGCCGCCTGCGGCCGGTCGCAGAAGTTGATTGATCCGCTTCTGCATCGCTCCTTCTCGATCCCAAGCCATGCGTCCAGAACGATGGCCCGCCCCGGCGGCTGGCCCATCCATTGTTTTAGACTCTCGGCCGGCCGTGTCATCAAAAATCTGGTCGAATCCGCCGACTATTTTTGGCCCGCTTTAGGCGGCAACATCGTCTCCACTTTTACCACGCCGTCGCCATCAATCCGCACCGTCACCGCCCCGACGGCGTTCGTCCGAAGCACGGGCACGCCGCCGGTCATGCCTTCGAATCGCACCTGCTTCTGCGTCAGCGATCGGTCATTGGAGGCCAGGATCGTCTTCGCCCCGACGGCCTTCACGAACGCCGCCGTGATCGGCTCGCTGCTGCCATGGTGCGGGGCGATCAGCACGTCGGCCTGAAGCTGGTCGGGATGCTGCAGCAAGGCGGTCATGGCGGCGGCCTGGATGTCGCCCGTGAACAGGATCCGTCGCTTGCCGTACGTCAGCCTCAGCACCAGCGATTGGTCATTCGTGCTTAGCTCCGCTGATTTCGCCGGCGGCCAGAGCACTTCCACGATAGCGTCGCCACCCAGCGGCACCGTCTGCCCCGGCAGCACTTTCCGCGGCGGGCAATCGGCGGCCCGCAGCGCCTGCAGAAACGCCTGCCCGATAAAGTTCCGGCCGACTTCCTTCTCAAACGGAGCGGCCGTCAGCACCTCGTGCGTGTCGTACGCCTCGGCGATCTCGCCGACGCTGCCATAGTGATCGGTGTCGGCGTGCGTCACGAAAATGGTGTCAATGCTCGTGATGCCACGCTGGCGAAGAAATGGTCCGACGCACCGCCGCACCGGGTCGGCCAAGCTGAGGCTGCCGGCGTCGATCATCGTGATCCGATGACGCGGCGGCTCGATCACGGCACACTGCCCGGCCCCCACACTCAGCAGTGTCAGCCGCAGTTCGTCGGCCGACGTCTTCTGCGCGATCGCCGACCGGTAGGGCAGGATCAGCAGCGCCGCCAGCGCCAGCAGAAACGCCATGCGTGACAGCAATCGCGCCGAGGCCGACTTCAGATTGAACACGGCCAGGCAGAGCGATACGTAAAACGCCGCGATCACCCAACCCGGCGGGGCGGGCAACGGCACGTCGCCCATTGGCAGCGCCGCCAGCCATTCCACGCCGTGCCGCATGCC
>JAQGHK010000514.1 GCA_028288875.1 Phycisphaerales bacterium
ATGGTCGAAGGTACGACGGCGTACCGCTTTACCGGCACGGCGCCCACCGAGTGGACGTGGACCAAGTCCGGCGCCGCTACGCGCGGCGTGGCCGACAAGACGCTCAGCATCGATATCGATGCCAACCTGCTGCCTGCGCGCGCCGCAACCGCGGCGGTCGTGCTCCGGGCGTTGTCAGCTGACTATCAAACAGTGCTGGCGACGCTGCCGCCGGCGCCCGCGAAGGCAGTCGACCTGTCCGACAACGCGGCCCCGACCGCTAGCGATCGCAACGACGCCGATGCCGCGACCTTTACCGCGACCGCCCGGCAAGACGGCACCGACTTGGTCATCAAGGTCGAAGCTGCCGCCCCGGCCGACCTGAACACCGTGCTGCTGTTTTTCGATAACGACGGCGATGCCAAAACCGGCTTTGCCCCGCCGGCCGACCCGCGTTTTGGGTTTGAGATGATGATCCAGGGCGGCTCGCTGTCCAGCCATGCCGGCCCCGGCCGCGATGCATGGGCTTGGACGACGGTGTCGCCGGTCAAGCAGACGATCGACGGAAAGACCGCCGAGATCCGCTTCAACGCGTCGCTGCTCAAATCATCGAATCTGAAAATGGCGGCCTGGCAGATGTCGCCGGACTGGCAGACCAAAACCAATTCATTCCCGCAGGCCGCCGACGGCAAAGCCGCGACTGCCGACGTGCGGATCGACGCTACCAAGCTCCGCGCAGCGACCAGTTCGGTGGATATGCCGCTTGCTCCGGTCCATGCCAACGCTGCCCTGCCGCCGCGTCAGCGTTTCGCCGAGGCCAAGAGTTACGCCTGTTACTACGGGGCCGCGCAGGTCGGCTCGATCTCGCATGTCGACGCCGCGATTCTCCATATTCCGGCCATGACGCAGGAGAACGTGAAGACGCTCAATAAAGTCGGCGTCGTCACCATCGGCTACATCTCCGTCGGCGAAGACGAAACCGTTCGGGTCGCCAACGGCAAAGGCTTCGACGGCAAGGCCAGTTGGTACTTCGACAAAGATCACGACGGCAAGCCCGACGCGAACGGCGTCTGGGGCAGCTATTACGCCAACGCCGCCGACCCGGAGTGGCGTGCCGATCGCGTTGCGCAGGCCAAGCTTCTGTGCGACCCAGCTGGCTACGGGTTCCAAGGCATCTTCCTCGATACCATCGAAACGGTGGACGCGTACCCCGCCTCGCGGGCCGGCATGATCAAGCTGGTCGAAGAACTGCGGGCTGCGTTGCCGGACAAGGTGATCGTCATCAATCGCGGCTTCAGCCTGCTGAAAGAGTCGGCCGTTTCAGGCAATATTGACGGGCTGATGTACGAAAGCTTCACCAGCAGCTACGACTTTGATACCAAGCGGTACATCCGTTTCCTGCCGCAGGACATGGACGCGACGCGGGCCACGATGGTGTCGAACGTCATGCCGGCGATGAAAGAGTTCAAGCTGAAGGTGCTGGCGCTGGACTACACGCAGCCGGATCAGGCCGACCGCATTCAGGAAGATTTTGACCGCGCCGCCAGCTTCGGCATGCTGCCGGCGGTGTCGTCGATCTCGCTGGACATGGTGTACGACACGTCGAAGGTGGTCGCCAAGCCGGACGAGAAATTCCTCGCCGTGCAGGCGACGCCGGCATCGATGCAGGCCAAGCTGACCGAAGCCCGCAACGGCTTCCCCGCCGGCACGATCATCCAGCCATCGAGCTGCTTCATGGGTTACCAGGTCGCGACCGTCGTTGACGGCATCGCCGATCACCGGACCCTGATCTGGACCAAGGCCGCCTGGGCATCAGCTGAGCAGGACGGCACAGCGCAATCGCTGCTGTTTCAGCTCCCCCAGGCCGTCAGCGGCGGGAAACTGAAGATCACGTTTGCCTACGACAACAAGGCGTGGTTCCCCTCCCGCGATTTCACGATCGAAACCTCGGCCGACGGCACCACCTGGAAATCGATCGCGCACCCCACCGCCAACAGCAGCAACGAGTTCACCTGCCCCCTGCCGACCGAACCGATCGGCCAACTGCGGATCACGCAATCGCCCGGCGGCGGCAGCACCGAGCGGCCAAACCTGATGTGGGTGCAACAGGTGACGCTCACGCCGTGAAGTTGCTGAAGACGTACACACTCCGGCCGATGGCGTGCCTGCTGGGCGCGATGATCGGTTTGTTGGCCACGACCGCGCACGCGGAAATCGTGCAGATCGAAGTCGCGCTACAGGAAGGCGGCGAAGGGCCGGCGGTGTTCGATAAGATCGCCCGCGACTTCGAGGCCGAGCATCCGAACATCAAAGTCCATATCGAGGCCGACCCGCGCATCGCCGACAAGCTGCGCATGCGGATTCTGGAAAAGAACTTTCCGGAAATCACCAACGGCGACATCGGCGCGCGCCACCTTATCCCCCACGGCGACCTGCTGCCGCTGGATAACGCCCTGCAAGACTCGGCCTACGAAGGCGACGGTCCCAAGACCGATACTAAAACTTGGCGCGACACCTTCCTGCCCGGCACGCTCGGCCGCTACACAGTCGAAGGCAAAACGTACGCCGTGCCGCTCAGCTATTACGTGCAGAGCGTCTGGTTCAACAAGCGCCTGTTCGCTCACCACGGCTGGGAGACGCCGCGGACGTGGGACGAGCTGTTCGCCCTCTGCGAATCGATGCAGGCCGCCGGCGTCACGCCCTTCGCATTCCAAGGCCGCTACCCGTACTACGCCCGTATCTTTCTCGACGGCGCGTATTATCAACTGGCTGGTCCTGCCGCATTCGATGCGCAGAAGCGGCTGGAACCTGGCACCTTCGATAACCCCCAGATGGTGCAGGCGCTGACCTGGACGCAGACGCTGGCGACGAAGTATTTCCAGGCCGGCGCGATGGGCATGGGGCACACCGAGGCGCAGCTTCAGTTCTTCCTCGGCCACACCGCGATGATCCCGTGCGGCTCGTGGCTCAAGAGCGAGATGGCAGGGAAGATTCCCAGCGACTTTGAGCTCGGCACGTTCAACCTGCCGTCGGTCGCCGGCGGGCGTGGCGATCCGAACGCGCTGCAGGCTTTCAGCGGCTACTACTCGGTCTTCTCGCACAGCAAGCACCCGGCCGAGGCGGTGGAATTTCTGCGGTACCTCACGAGCAAGAAAGTCGCCGCTTATTTCTGCCGGGCCAATGATCTGCCCGTGGCCATTCGCGACGTGAACGAGACGGGCCTTTCGCCCGAGCTGTCGGACCTTGCGGCCCTTATTAAAAACAGCACCGCCGGCTACGGCGAAGGGCCCAGCGACACCGTGCCGGCCATGGGCCCGCACTTTGATGATGTGCTGCTTGAGTTACTCAACGGCCGCGTGGCCCCGGCGGCGGCGGCGAAGCAGTTGGAAGCGTTTTCCACTTCTGAGCAGTGGGCCGCGGCGCATCCGGACGACCTGCCCCGCCGGCACTTGCTCAAGCCGATCATTTTTCTCGCACTGATTCTTGGGGCCGGGGCGTTCGCGATGTCGGACACCTTGCGCCGGCAGCGCCCGCGGTCGGGCGGGCGCGCCGGCCCGGCCCTTCGCACACTGCCGCTCCGCGCGGCGATGCTCTTCGCCGGCCCCGCGACGGTGCTGTTCGCTGTGTTCATGCTTGTGCCGTCCGTTCAGAGCTTCGGCTGGAGCCTGCTGGAATGGGACGGCCTGACCGACGCGACGTTCGTTGGCCTTCGCCATTTCCGAGACCTGCTGTTCAATACCGACGTGTTCTGGACCGCGCTGACGAACAACCTGTTCATCATGTTCGTCATCCCGCTGTTTCTCACGCCCCTGTCGCTGTTTCTGGCGGCATGCGTCAGCCGAGGCATTCGCGGCACGCGGCTATTTCGCTCGGCATTCCTGCTGCCCAGCGTCATGGGCGGAGTCGCAACCACGCTGCTCTGGATGAATCTCTATGACCCGCAGGCCGGCGTGATCAACCCGGCCTTGGTCGCCGTCGGCCATGCGTTCTCCGCGGTCGGCCTCAGCGGCATCGGGCACTGGTTTGGCGGCTTCGCCGGCTATGCGTGGCTGAGTCAAGACCACCTGTACACCGCCATCGTGCCGATGAGCGTGTGGGCCGGCTTTGGGTTCAACTTCATTCTTTACGTCGCCGCGATGCAGGGTGTGCCGGCCGAGTTGTACGAAGCGGCCGATCTGGACGGGGCCACGCCGTGGCAGCAGTTTCACATGATCACGCTGCCGATGATCTGGGACGTGCTGACCGTCTCCGTCGTCTTCCTCGTCATCGGCGGGATGAAAGCGTTTGAAGCCATCTGGCTGCTGACAAATCAATCGCCCGGGTCGGCCGTTCATGTCGTCGGAACGCTGGTGCTGACGCGGTTCACGCAGATGAAAGTCGGCGAGTCGACGGCCATCGCGGTGCTACTGTTCGCCGTGGTAATGGTCGCCAGCCTCGCCGCAATGCGCGGTATGCGGCGGGAGGCGGTCGAAGGATGAGCCAGGCCACCACTGACACGCTCCTCGCCACGCAGACGGCCGCCTTAACGACGGCCACCGTCAGGCCAACTGCTGCGCCGCGCAAACGTCCGGCTTGGCGAATCGCGCCGCGGACGGTGCTGGCGTACGCCGTGCTGCTGCCAACGCTCGCCAGCGTTATTTACCCGCTGGTCTGGCTCGTTTGTGCATCGCTCAAGACCGACAGTGACCTTTTCCTGCACCCGTTCGGTCTGCCCGACTGGCACAACTTGGCCTGGGCCAATTACACCCGAGCCTGGTTCGGCAGCCTTTTTGGCGGCTACTTTTTCAACAGCGTCGCCGTGACCGTCTCAACAGTCGTATTCACCACCTACCTGTCCGCGATGGCGGCGTACGCCCTGTCGCGGTTTTCGTTCTTCGGTGCCAAGCCGGTCTATTTCCTGCTACTCGCCGGACTGATGTTGCCGCTGCAGCAGGTGATCGTTCCGCTGTTTTTCGAGATGCGGTCGCTGGGCCTACTGAACTCGCGCGTCGGCCTGATGATCGTCTACGTCGCACTCGGCTTGCCGTTCGGCATCTTCGTGATGACCGGATTCTTCAAGACGCTGCCGAGCAGTCTTTACGAGGCGGCCCTCGTCGATGGCGCGGGTGAAGTGCGTGCGTTCTGGTCAGTCATGCTGCCGATCGCTCGGCCGGGTCTGATCACCGTGGCGATCTTCACGTTCCTGGGTACGTGGAACGAGTTCCTGATCGCCTTCATGTTCCTGTCCGATTCGGCATCCCAGAACCTGCGCACCCTGCCACTGGGTCTGGCGAATATCACAATCACCAGTCAGTACCGTAGCGACTGGGGCGTCGCCTTCGCAGGGCTGGTGCTGATGCTGACGCCGACGACGATCGTCTGCCTGACGCTGCAGCGCTTCATCAGCAAGGGCCTGACCGCCGGCGCGGTGAAAGGGTAGGACCGCCTGGCTACTTCGCCGTGTCGGGCTGGCCGTAGTAAGCACCCTTTCCGTGCTTTCGTAAGAAGTGCTTATCGAGCAGCGTCTGGCTGATTGGCCGGACTGCAGGATTCAGGGCGAACGTGTGCAGCGCCATCTTCGCGGTGAACTCCAGCACGATGCCGTTTTCCACGGCCTTGGCGGGAGTCTTTCCCCAGGCAAATGGGGCATGGCCGGCGACGAGAATGCCGGGGACATCCAGCGGATCGATTTTGCCGCTGACGAACCGTTCCACCATCACCTTGCCGGTGTTTAGCTCGTATTCGCCGTTGATCTCTGCATCTGTAAGCTCTCGAGTGCAGGGGATCGTGCCGTAAAAGTTGTCGGCGTGGGTGGTGCCCAGGCACGGGATTTCACGCCCCGCTTGCGCGAAGCTGGTGCCGCAGGTGGAGTGCGTGTGGATCACCCCGCCGATGCTGGTGAACTTGTGATACAGGTGCAGATGTGTCGGCGTGTCAGAAGACGGCCGCGCCTTGCCGTCGACGGTTTTGCCGTCTTCGAGGCTCAGCACCACGATGTCGGCCGGTTTGAGCACATCGTACGACACGCCGCTGGGCTTGATCGCCATGACGCCGGCCGCGCGGTCCACGCCGCTGGCATTGCCCCATGTCAGCACCACCAGACCGGAGGCCTGCAGCGCCATGTTGGCGGCGTACACTTCTTCTTTGAGCTTTTCGTAGGCCATGTTGGTTATTCCTCAGGCGTTCGAGAAGCCTTGCGACAGGTGGTAGTAGACCTCATTGGTCCGCAGGGTCTGGCGGAACTCGCGCACGTCGGTGTTGCCGTCGATGATGGCCAATTCCACGCCGGCGATTTCGGCGAAGTCTTCCATGTGCTCGGTGCCAACGGCATAGCTGAACGCCGTGTGATGCGCCCCGCCGGCGTAGATCCACGCGGCCACCGCCGTCTGGAAATCGGGCAGGCATTTCCACACGGTGCGGGCGACCGGCAGCTTCGGCATCGGCGGCACGTCGACGGCTTCCACTTCATTGACCAGCAGGCGGAAGCGATTACCCAGATCGACGAGCGTGACATTCGTCGCCCGGCCAGCCGGCGCGTCGAAGACCAGGCGAACCGGGTCGCTCGTGCCGCCGATACCCAGGGCGTGGATTTCCACCTTCGGCTTCCCCTTGGCGATGCTCGGGCAGATCTCCAGCATGTGGCTGCCGAGCACCTGCGGGTTGGCCGGGTCTATGTGGTAGGTGTAGTCCTCCATGAAGGAGACGCCGCCCGGCTTACCGTGGGCCATCACCTTGACGGCGCGGACGAGTGCGGAGGTTTTCCAGTCGCCTTCGCCGCCGAAGCCGTAGCCGTCGGCCATCAGCCGCTGGCAGGCGAAGCCCGGCAACTGGTTCAGGCCGTGCAGGTCTTCGAAGGTGGTGGTGAGCGCCTTGAAGTTTCCACCTTCCAGATGAGCGCGGAACCCGAGTTCGTAGCGGGCCGCGTCCTTCAGCGACTGATGACGGCTGCCGCTCTTGCGCAGGTCGGCGACGACGTCGTAAAGATCCATGTATTCCTGGCATTGCTTATCGATGGCCGTGTCGCTGACTTCATTGCAGAGCTTCACCAGATCGCCGACACCGAAGCCATTAACGCTCAGGCCGAAGCGGATTTCCGCGGCGACTTTGTCGCCTTCAGTGACGGCCACCTCGCGCATGTTGTCGCCGTAGCGGGCGAGCTTGGCACCTTGAAGATCGTGCCATGCGCGGGCGGCGCGGGCCCAGGTATCGATGCGATCCTGAACCTTTGTATCCGACCAATGGCCGACGACCACCTTGCGGCCGAGTCGCAATCGTGTGTGGATGAAGCCCGCTTCCCGGTCGCCGTGGGCGGCCTGGTTCAGGTTCATAAAGTCCATGTCGATCGTGTCCCACGGCAGATCGCGATTGAACTGCGTCGCCAGGTGCAGGAACGGCTTGTTCAACTGCGTCAGGCCGCCGATCCACATCTTGGACGGGCTGAAGGTGTGCATCCACAGGATCAGGCCGCCGCACTCGGGCGTGGAGTTCGCCTGCATCACCAGATTGCGAATTTCCGCCGGGCCGGTCATGACCGGCTTGTGCACGATCTTCACCGACACGCGGCCGGACGCGTTCAGGGCTTCGACGATCTTCCGGCTGTTCTCGGCCACCTGCTTGAGGGCGACTTCACCGTACAGGTGCTGGCTTCCGGTGACGTACCACAGTTCAATAGGAGCTAAGTTTTTCATGACGTTCTCAAACGGAAAGGTCTAAATTCTTCTCTGAACGACTACCGGGCGACCCAGGATCAGACGCTTCTGACCTGATCTCTAAGGTCCATCAGGTCTTTCATTACGTTGGACAGGTCTGCCCTCGTTCCGGCGATGCCGAACGAATCGTGGAGCTGGCGATAGAGCCCGAAGATCTGCTGATAAACGGCGGCGGCTTCGGCGTTGGGCGTGAACACGTGCGTCGGCTCACCGACGATCTTGGGAATCGCTTCTTCGAACTTGGCGTAGCCGCCCTTCTCCGGCCCTGCGGCGACGGCGGCCGCGATTGCCGAACCGATCGCACAGGTCTGCAGGCTGTTGGCGATCGCCACCGGACGATTGAAGACGTCGGCGTAGATCTGCATGACTAGCGGATTCCGCGCGGCGATGCCGCCGCAGTTGAGCACGCGTTTGACGGGGACGCCGCCCTCTTCGAATCGTTCCAGGATGACACGCGCGCCAAAGGCGGTCGACTCCAGCAGCGCCCGGTAAACTTCGGCCGGCGTGCTGTAGAGCGTGTAGCCGAGCATCATGCCGGTGAGCCGCTGATCGACCAGCACCGTCCGGTTACCGTTGTGCCAGTCGAGGCCCAGCAGGCCGCTCTCGCCGGGCTTCAGGTCGGCGGCGCCTTGCGTGAGATTCGTGTGTGAGGCCTTGTCCTTGCCGCCGGGGCAAATTACATCGCTCCACCAATTGAAGATGTCGCCGACGGCCGACTGGCCGGCCTCGAGGCCGTAATAGTCGGGCAGGACGCTTTCCGGCACGATGCCGCACAGGCCGGGCACGTCGGCCATGCCCTGGCTCATCGGGCTGATCATGATGTCGCACGTGCTGGTGCCCATGATCTTCACTAGTGTGTTGGCCGTCACGCCCGAGCCGACGGCGCCCAGGTGCGCGTCGAAAGCGCCTACCGCCACGGTGATGCCTGCCGGCAGGCCGAGGTTCTGGGCCCATTCGTCGCTGAGCGTGCCGGCGGCGTCGGCCACCGTGTACGTGCGGTCCGGCAGGGCCTCGCGGAAGCGGGCCAGTTCCGGGGATAGCGCGCCGAGGAATTCGGTATCCGGATAGCCGCCCCAGCCGGGATTGAAGAAGGCCTTGTGCCCCGCGGCGCAGATGCCTCGCTTGATCGCGTCCGGCTTCGTATTACCCGTCAGCACCGCCGGCACCCAGTCGGCCAGTTCGACCCAGGTGTGCGCTGCTGCGGACACGGCCGGGCTGGCGCGCGAGCAGCGCAGGATCTTGGCCCAGAACCACTCGGACGAATACCGCCCGCCGCACTTGGCCAGATACTGCGGCCGGCTCTTGGCGGCCGCCTCCGTCAACTGCTGCGCCTCTTCGTGCGCGGTGTGGTCTTTCCACAGCCACGCCATCGCATCCGGGTTGTTTGAATATTCGGGAAGGAGTGCGAGTGCGACGCCGTCGGCATTGATCGGGAGCGGCGTACTGCCGGTCGTATCGATGCCGATGCCGATGACTTGCTTTGTGAAGAAGCTGCTGTCCTTGGCGGCCTGCTTCAGGACGTCGTGAATTGTCGCGGTCGCCCCGTCGAGATAGTCCTGCGGGTGCTGGCGGGCGAGATTCGGGTGCGACTCGTCCAGAATGATGCCGGCCTGCCCGTGCTGGTAATTCCACACCGACGTCCCCAACTGCCGCCCGTCACGCACGTCCAACAGCACGGCACGCACAGAGTTCGACCCGTAATCCAAGCCGATGGTATAAGCGACTGCCATGTCTAAACCCTGTCCTTCGTTCCGATTGATTGCTTAGCCGTCCGCCACTTCGTCCACATCAACTCTGCCTGCGGGCTTTAGCGTCTGCGGGCACCGTTCCGTTCGATCACCGGCCTGAGCATGGAAATATAGTTGTCCGTGCCCGTCGCCGTCCCGTCAAACGTGACGCATTGGCCGGAGCACGACGACGAGCGGCACAATACGGCCGGTAAATAGGACCGCCGATTATCCGTGAACTTGTTCGCACTGACCGCCTCCGCCGAGCGACATTCCGTCGATCAATCGCCGTGTATCGCCACGTCCCGGCAGTTTAATGAGGGGCGGGACGTTGTGACAGGCGGCAAAAAGAAACTTTCCGTTTTTATTTGCTACGGAGGACATTGACAGATAATTCAGTCATTTCGACGAGCTTCGAGTGGCTCGGTCAGCAAAGCATGCGGACGTTGCAAAACAAAGTGCCAAATTGGTGGGCCTTTCAGTCGCAGACCACGGTGACTAACGATCTGGCGGGCACATTCAGGGAATCACCCATCGCACTCGGCGCGAGTGCACGAAGGTTGTCGTCGGGTTGATCGTCCGTCAGGAAGGCTTGCTGGTGGCGACTGGCCGACGCTCCGTGCTGAATGTCCATCTGGACTGATTGGGCGTGGTCCGACAGGTTGATGAGTACGGTCACCACCTTCCCGCTAGTCACCTCGAGATAGGAGGTTGCCAGCAGCCCAGCCGGAGCGTCGCAAGCCACACGCACCATTCCCGGCCGAACGAATCGGCTGAAATGGCCGATGGCCCAGAAGGTTTTTGGAACAATGATCGTTTCCGGGTCGCCGCGTTTCTGCCAGTCGGTGTAGAGCAGTCCGTCCTTGTAGTTGCCCCGCGACAATGCCAGCCACCAATCCCAGGCGGATGCCCCTGCGATACCCAGATCGGCGTGCATGACGTGCGCCACCTTCAGCGCCATGTCCATGCCAAGGTCGCGGTGCCATTCCATTCGGCAGTATTCAGTCTGCCAGAGCTGCCAGCGCGGGAACCCGGCCATGGCATGATGAAGGGCCTCGCGATCCGCGATGATTCGGTCGGCATCGTCGCTCCAGTAGGCGTGATAACCGATGACCTGATTGAGCAACGGCGCGATCTCCTTGTTGCCGCAGAACTGCTTTAGATAGTCGCCATAGAGCGAATGAAATTCAGCCGTCATAGCCGCGGCCGGCTGGTACATGTCGCGGATTTCGCCTGATTCGACGCCCAAAACGTGCGTTGGCAGTCTTCGACGGCGCAGTTCGGTGTCGACGGCCCGATACACCAGTTTCAAATCGCTATTCGAAGCGCGGGTGGCTTCCTGATTGGCCCGATCCCATTTCCATTGCGGCTCGTTCAGTGGGCTGATCCACTGAAAGTCGATGCGTTCTGCCTCGGGTACGCCGCGCGCGAAATGCTCGATGATGTCGGCTAAGTATGATGCGTAAGCGCCGACGGCATCGGGCCGCAGATTGGTGGTCAGGGGCCCGGGGTCGGGGTTTACCTGCCCATTCGCCGTCATTCTCGGCGTGCCGGAGTATGAGAATGCGACGAAGCTCTTCACGCCCCGCGCCTTCGCCGCGGCCAGCATCCACTGCTGCGCGGAATGGCGCGTCCAGTCGTAACGGCCGGGCACCGTCTCAAAGCTGTCGCTGGACCGGCTCGGGCCGGGGACGCGATCCGGCTGATGCGCTGCAGTAATTGAGAACCGCCATTGCGAGAGCGCGATGCCATGGGCCTGATCGAAAAGCAGATCAGCGAAGGCCGTACGCCCTGCCGTCGACCAATCATTCAACAGCTGGACGCTCCATGCATCGGAGGCGCCAAAGTGGTCGATCGATTGGAAGCGCTTGGCGAGATCGATTTTGACAGTCTCCGCGCCGACCGCCGGTGCGACTAAGCCCAAGGCCAGGAAGATTTGAATCGCAATGCTCTTCACGTGGGCCAGGTTCAGGCCGTCAGAGTACCGCGATGACGTCGCTTTGTGGAAGCAACGCCGGACGCCACTGACCGAGCGATCTGGCGATGTCGCGGCCGGTCAACGGTTTTGCGCCCGCAGATAGGTTGAGTCACGAGCCGACTCTGTTACGTTGGGCGCGGCGGTATCGATCAGGCGGCGGAGAATATTGGCGTGAGCGTCATCAGCGATAAGGACGGCTTGCGGTTGCCCTTGGAAATCCCAATGAATAACTCAAAGTTCAGCGTGTTTGGCCTGCTAAAGCCCTTACTCATTTCGGTTATCGGATTAGCAGCGGTTGTCGGCTGTAAAAAGGAAGGCGGCGCTGCTGGCGCGAATGCTTCCAGTGTCACCATTGGCTATCTGGTGAAGCAGCCCGATGAGCCCTGGTTCCAGACCGAATGGCAGTTCGCCCAGAAAGCCGCCGATGAAAAAGGGGCGAAGCTGATCAAGCTGGCCGTCCCGGACGGCGAGAAGACACTCGCCGCGATCGACAATCTGGCGGCGAGCGGTGCCCAAGGCTTTGTCATCTGCACGCCCGACGTACGCCTCGGACCGGCAATCGCCGCCAAGGCGGCCGCCAACAATATGAAGCTGATCACGGTCGACGACCAGTTCCTCTCGGACGGAAAAGTCATGGCCGACGTGCATCACCTCGGCGTCGCCGCCCGCGAAGTGGGCCACGTCTCGGGCCAGGCTCTGAGCGACGAAATGAAGAAGCGGAACTGGCCGGCCGACCAAGTCGCTGCTGCGATCGTTACTTTTAAGGAGCTCGATACGGCTCGCGAACGCACGGAAGGCATTGTTGAAAAGCTGACCGAACTCGGCTTCCCAAAAACGAAGATTTACGAGACGGCACAGAAGACGACCGACATCCCCGGGTCATTCGATGCCGTTAACTTCCTGCTGACCCAGCATCCCGAAGTGAAGTACTGGCTGGTCGCCGGCATGAACGACACCGCGACCCTTGGCGGCGTTCGAGCGCTCGAAGGCCGTGGTTTCACAGATAAGACGGCCATCGGCATCGGCATCAATGGCACCGACTGCCTCGACGAACTGAAAAAGACCAATCCCACGCCCTTCTTCGGATCCATTCTGATGGAAGCCAATGTGCACGGGCACGACACGACCGTCGCACTGATTGACTGGATCTCCAAAGGCACCGAGCCGGCAAAAGAACGGTTTACGGGCGGCGTGCTGATCACCCGCGCCGACTTTGAGCAGAAGCTGAAAGACCACGGCATGTGGCGCTAAGCGGTTCGTGACGAGGATCGCTCCGATGGCAGCTGACGGTTTTCTTCGGTTTCAGAACGTTGCAAAATCCTTCCCGGGCGTCCGCGCCCTGGACGGCGTCAGCTTTCAGGCCGACAGCGGTTCGGTGCACGCCCTCATGGGGGAAAACGGCGCGGGCAAAAGCACCCTGCTCAAAACCCTTTCCGGCGTTTACCGACCCGACGCTGGCCGACTGGTCATCGGTGGCGTTCCGCAAACTTTCCGCTCCACCGCCGACGCCATTCGTGCCGGTGTCGCGGTGATCTACCAGGAACTGCATCTGGTTGCAGATCTGTCCGTCGAAGAAAACCTGTATCTCGGCCATCTGCCGAACGCCAAAGGTTGGGTGAACCGCCGCGTGCTGCGTGAGAACGCCCTTCGGCAGCTCGCCAGTCTCGGCGAGGACATTTCGCCCAGCACCCGGGTCGGGCGACTTTCCATCGGCCAGCGGCAGATGGTGGAAATCGCCAAGGCCCTGACGCGTGACGCCAAGATCATTGCCTTTGATGAGCCGACGAGCAGCCTGTCCGCGCAGGAAACCGATCGCCTGTTCCGCGTGATCCGCAGCCTGCGGGACTCGGGCCGAGTGATTCTTTACGTCAGCCATCGCATGGATGAGATCTATGCTTTATGCGACGCGACGACTGTCCTTCGGGACGGCCGACATGTGGAAACCTTCCCGTCGCTGAAGGCGCTGCCCCGTGACACGCTCGTCCAGCGAATGGTCGGCCGGTCGATCACCGACATCTTCAGTTACGCGCCGCGTCCCCACGGTAAGGTGGCACTGGAAGTCGATGGCATTGCCGGGCCAGGTCTGGCGGCGCCTGTAAGCTTCAGCGTGGCCAAGGGGGAAATCCTCGGCTTCTTCGGGTTGATCGGCGCCGGACGCAGTGAGCTACTGAAGCTGATCTACGGCGCGGCGCGCCGCACGGCCGGCACTGTTCGCTTAGAAGGGCGCATGCTCGACGCGTTGAAGCCGTCCTCATCCATTCGCCTCGGTACAGTACTGGCACCAGAAGACCGTAAAAAAGAGGGCATCGTCCCGATGCGGTCCATCGCCGAAAACCTCAACATCTCGGCGCGCCGGCATTTCTCCCGGTTCGGTTTTCTAATCAATCCTGCGATGGAGCGTCAGAACGCCGAGCAGTATGTCTCACGCCTGGCAATCAAAACGCCATCAGTCCGGCAGCTGATTCGCAACCTGTCCGGCGGAAACCAGCAGAAAGTGATTCTGGCCCGCTGGCTAAGTGAGAAGCCGAAGGTTGTGCTGCTGGACGAGCCCACCCGCGGGATCGATATCGGCGCGAAAAGCGAGATCTACAGCATCATTTACCAACTAGCCCGCGAAGGCGTTGCGGTGGTGGTGGTCAGCAGCGAATTGCCTGAAATCATGGGAATAAGCGATCGCATCATGGTGATGCGCTCCGGCAAAGTGTCCGGCGTTGTTCCGCGCGACCAGTTCTCCGCGGAGCGCCTGTTGAATCTTGCACTTCCGATCACCGATCACGAAGACACCCGAGTTGCCGTATGACCATGCCGTCGCCAAACCTCGATTCACTCACACCCGATGTTCTGCCGGCCGGTCCAGTTCGGGCGCTAAGCCCTTCCGACAAAGCCAATTGGTTGCGCGGCCTATGGGATTCCGCCGGGATGGCGGTCATCCTGATCGCGCTGATGGTGGTGCTGTCGCTGACGGTGCCGAACTTCGCCAGCGTGGCTAACTTTCGCGGGTTGGCCTTATCGGTGGCGACCGTCGGGATGATCGCCTGCACGATGCTCTTTTGCCTGGCCGGCGGCGACTTTGATCTATCCGTCGGCTCGACGGTCGCCATGAGCGGCGTGCTTTCCGCGGTCGTCTCTAATGCCACTGGTTCCGTGACCTTGGGCGTTGCGGCCGGTCTCGGGGCGGGCGCGCTCGTCGGTTTGGCCAATGGCGTTGTCATCGCACGCATCGGCATCAATGCCTTGATCACCACGCTGGCGATGATGCAGATTGTCCGCGGTCTGGCGTACATCATCTGCGATGGCCGCCCGGTCGGCATTCAATCGGATCGATTCTGGGGCCTCGGCATCAACAGCTTCGCCGGCCTGCCGGTTCCCGTCTGGATCGTCATTGTTTGTTTCATCGCCTTCGGCATTCTGTTGAATCGCACGACATTCGGGCGGAACACGCTCGCCGTGGGTGGCAATCCTGAGGCAGCGCGCCTTGCTGGCATCGCCGTAACGCGGACGAAGATCATCATCTTCACCATGCAGGGCCTCGCCGCCGCGATGGCGGGAATCGTCCTCTCCGCCCGGATGACCAGCGGCCAACCCGCCACAGCCCAGGGCTTGGAACTGCAGGTCATTAGCGCCTGCGTCCTTGGCGGCGTCAGCCTCACGGGTGGCATCGGCACGATCACCGGCGTGGTGGTCGGCGTCCTAATAATGGGCGTCGTCAACAACGCCATGAACCTGTTGAACATCGCCCCCTTCTATCAATATGTCGCCAGCGGCGCGATCCTGCTGGCGGCCGTGATGGTCGATCGATTCAAGCAATCCTATTCGGCCTGACCGGTGCCGTCCGGCGGGGATTGGCGGTGATGACGAAGCTGTTCGACTACGTACCACGGCTTGAGCTACGCACACTAGACCGAGCCGTCAGCGGCGCCCATTCGCTACGGAACGAAAGGCAATCGCTCTGTTAGACCAGCTCCGTCAGCAACGAAATCACTCGATCGTCGCTGGTCATCGCGGCTGACGTCGTTGCTGGGGCAAATGCCAGTCGCGTCGCCGTGGCGGCCTGCGCGACGGCGGCGACCGTCACGTTCGAGAACGTCGCCGTGCTGAGCGTTGTCGTGCTCTTGGCCGCGACACACAGGCCGATGTAAACGCTGGCGGCCATCGTGATTGACTCGGTGCCGATCTGCGTCCAAGTCGTCCCATTGCTCGATCGGTAGCTGGTGAACGTATTGCCGGTGCGAACGAGTTTGAGCCAAATGGCCGCATTGCCGGTGGAGAACCAGCCATCACTCGCACCGCCGGTGGCCGTGCGGTAGGTCATGACCGTGCCGTTCGTCGGCGTGACATGAACGGCCGCATTGCGCGAGCCGGCAGCCAGGGACTCGCGGATCATCACGCCCGCCTTGGCCCAGGCATTCGTGTTCGTCTGGCTGGCCACGCGGGTGATGATCGTCGCGTCGCCGGTCACCGGCTGGTAGATAAAGCGGAAGGCGTCGGCACTGTTCCAAATATCGCCGCCACCGCCCTTCACGGTGAACGTACCGCTTGCGTAAGCACTGGATCCGGCGTTGCCGATCGCGCCGATGTCGGTGCCTGCCCAAGGCGCGGGCAAAGTGGTAGTGGCCGGCGGCGTGACGGGCGTCGTGGCTTCGGCGACATTCGAATAGGCCGAGTTGCCCGTGGCGTCGGTGGCCCGCACGCGATAGACGTACCGAGTTGCGGACGGCAGATCGTTGTCCGTGTACTGCGTCGTATAGGCTGCGACAGTCGCGAGCGGCGTGAATGTGGCGCCGCCATCTGCCGATCGCTCGATCACAAAACCGCTTTCATTGTTAGAGTTATCGGCCCAAACCAGCGTGATGGACGAAACGCCTGCTGTAGCCGTCAGCGTCGTCGGAGCGGCCGGCACAGTCGGCGCGGGCGTCGTCCCGTTCAGCGTGGCACCGAGTGTAAGGTCGAAGCTGATGTCGCTCGAATCAACCGCAGCCTGATGAAGTTCGACGGCAATGACGT
>JAQGHK010000527.1 GCA_028288875.1 Phycisphaerales bacterium
CCGCCGGAGGCGCTGCCGTCGCTGGTCGCGCTTTTGGAAAATGACGAGGCTGACTTCGTGATCGGCTCACGCTATGTCCAGGGCGGCTCAATCGAAGGCGGCTGGTCGGCCTACCGCCGGTTGAACAGCCAGATCGCGACCCTGCTGGCCCGACCCTTCGCGGGCAAAGTGGCCGACCCGATGAGCGGTTTTTTTGCGATGAAGCGCGTGTCCTACGAGCAGGCGGCCCGGCTGACGCCGCTGGGGTACAAAATCGCGCTGGAACTGCTCTGCAAGGCCCGCGTCAAGCGTGTCCGCGAAGTGCCGATCCGTTTCGGTCAGCGGACGGCTGGCGAATCAAAGCTGTCGTTCAAAGAGCAGTTTCGGTATCTGGAGCATTTGTCCCGGCTGTACGATTTTTCGTACCCACGGCTCGTGCCGATCGCGAAATTCGCGTTTGTAACGATCCTTTCATGGCTGGTGTCGGTCGCGTATTTCTGGATGCTTCGCGCCGCCGGCTGGACCGTGGCGTCGGCGATCATCTTCAGCTACGGCTGTGTGGTTTTTACCACGGCGATCTTCCACGCCCGCTATGTTCGCACGCAGCGCGGCTTCCTTCTTCGCCCGTTCCCGTGGTGGGACTTCGGCTTTGCGTCCGTGGCCGAATGGGCGGCCTGTGCGGCGGTGGCGACTTATCTGACGCATCGGGCGCACGACGCGCACCCGCTGGAAGTCGGCGCGATCGCGTTCACCGCGGCTTTGGCGGTGCGGTACGTGCTTCGGAAAGAATTGCTGCTGGACGTGCGCGGGCTGCGTCACGAAGTGCGGAAAGATGAGATGCTGTGACCTCCTCGTTGCTCGTTTCGACCCAGCGGCGCGACCGCAAAATCCTGTTTGTGGCAATCGCAATTTACGCCGCGCTGTCGGCGTGGATGGCGATGGCGTCGCCGTACTTCCTGGAGGCCGATGGCATCACGCATTTTCTGGCGCGTCGGTTTGCGCTGGATCAGCCGCTGCATTTCGTCAGCGTCTGGAGTCGGCCGCTGTGCGTGGCGATGTACTGCATCCCCGCCAAATTCGGTGGGCTGATCGCCACTCGGCTGATGAGCCTTGGGTTGGTGGTGATTACCGCGATGCTGACGATCGCCAGTGCACGCCGGCTGGGCCTGCGAAGGCCGGTGTGGGCCGGGCTGTTTCTGTTGACTCAACCGCTGCTGTTTGCGCATTCCTTCTCTGAACTGACCGAAGTGCCCTTTGCGTTGCTGCTGGGATCAATCTTCTATTGCTATCAGCGGCGATGGTATGGCCCGATGGCCGCGCTTGTGGCGATCGCACCCTTGGGTCGGCCGGAAGGGTTTGGGCTGTTGCTGGCCGCTGCGGTGGCGCTGGTCTTGCACCGCCGATATGCCTGGCTGCTCGTGTTGCCACTCGGAATTCTCGCCTGGGACTGGGCCGGCTGGCACGTGTTCGGTGGGCCGAAGGACTACGCGTGGTGGCAGTGGCTCGGTCACAACTGGCCGTACTCGCCGGAAAGCGTTTACGGGCACGGGCGGATCACCGCGTTCATTCAGATCCTGCCGGCCGTGATCGGGCCGATCGGCTTCGGCTTTGCCGTGTTCGGCACGGCAGCGATGCTGCGCCACGGGCCGCGGCCGTTGGGGTCGGTGACGCGTTTTTTCGGCAGCCACCGCGCCCGTTGCCGGGCGCTCGCCTGGGCCGTCCCGCTGGGCGTGCTGGGCGTGCATTCGATGCTGTGGGTGATGGGCAAGATGGCCTCCAATGGCGAGCCGCGCTATCTGCTGGTGGCCGCGCCGTTCTGGGCGATCTTGTCGGCGATGGGCCTGGAACGGCTGACGCGCCGATTCGGCTGGCGGCGGCCATTGTTGTTTGTCGCTCTCAATGGCCTGATGCCGATCGCCGCGAACTTCATCTATCCCGTCTTCCCGCTCGGCCCGCAGAATGACGACCGCCTGGCAGAGCGCGTGGCCGATTGGCTAGGTCAGAACGCAACGCTGCGCGTCGAATACCCGCGCGTGTTCGCCTGGTCGCCGCACCTGTTCTTTCGGCTGGATGTCGACAAGTTAAACGACCGCATCGCCGGTCAGCTCACGCGCACGCAGGCGAAGGTTGCACCGCCGGGATCGCTTCTGGTCTGGGATTCGGTCTATAGCGTGTTCAATTCGAGCGAAGAATACGTCGTTACCCAGCAGATGCTCCACGACGCCGGATGGCTGCCGAAGAAGGCGTTCGACATCGACGTCGGGCTGCCGTCGGCGCACAGCATCGAGATCTATATCAGCCCGCAGGATCGCGACGGGCACTCATCGGCCGCGACGCAGTAGGGCGAGCACTTCAGTATTGCCTTGGCCGCCCAGGATGGGGCTGGTGGTGAGGGCTTCGACGGTGAAGCCGCAGGCGAGGATTCGCGTCCGCACAATGTCGACTACCGGCTCGACCTCTTCCGGCGGCAGGATGCCTTTCCGCAGTCGCTTCGGGTCGGCCTCGTAGTGTGGCTTGATGAGCGTGACGACGACGCCGTCCGACTTCAGCAGCTTATCGACATTCGGCAGCAGCTTGTCCTGCTTGGTCCAACTGGCGTCGATCGAAATGAAATCCACGCGCTCCGGCAGTTCCACGTGCATGGCATTGCTGC
>JAQGHK010000545.1 GCA_028288875.1 Phycisphaerales bacterium
TGACCGAAAGCATCCCGACCAAAGTCGATGAAGAAGACGCCGTCGTCACGGCGAATGACGCGAACGGGCGAGATCGGCGTTTTCACAAGCGACTTTGGGGGGCCTTGCTGGGCGTATACGTCGGCCGCCAAAAGTGCGACGTACAAGCAGATAACAAACCTCATAAGTACTCCAGCTGCTCTGATGATATCCGGCGACGACGGTGCGGCCCCTATCCCACTACGCCAGTTGGTTTCATCAACTGTACATTGCCATCCGATAATTTTGCCTTTCTACAGGGATTAGCAATCGCACGTCGTCGCAGGCTTGGCGCAATATTCATTTTGCCTGGGGCGAGATGGACAGAAGTCGAGCGGTTGTGGCTTAGTGAAGAAAGACAGTGCAGGAGCATTGGCGACTGCCGTCATAGCGGCCGTCGTTTCTCAACCGCGTAATGGCATCGTTCATTGAACTTGGACAAAAGCGAAATGTTACGGCTGTTGGTGGCCGGGCGTTGGCCGCTGTTAGGGTTCATCACATCTGCGAGTCCCGACCGCGATGCGGCAGCGCGCGGAATCGCGCGCCTGGCAAGCGGTTCAACTCCCGTTGCACCCAATAAAAGCCTCTCGCGCACGCGGTTGCAACCCACCGGGATGACAAAGCACCCGTTGAACTCTTTCTGCACCAATTTGCCAACAACTCAGTGACACAGCGGTACCACCGGCCGCGGTAGCATGTGAACCCCACTACCCTCTCGGAGGAGGAACCATGATGTCTGAAGTTTTGCGATCCCGCCCCGTCGTCGCTGCCGCCGCCGCCCTCGTCTGCCTGTTGACGGCCGCTCCCGTGAGCCACGCCGCTACGCCAGTTGGCGACGACCCGGTTGCCGCCGTCAACATTTTCCAAGGCACCGGTGCGGACGTGAAGTACAGCCGCGGGTCGGCCCTGCCGCTGGTTAGCGAGCCGTGGGCGTTGACCGACTGGGCCATCCAGACCAACGGCGACGCCGGCGAGGGCCGGTTCTTCGACGCGAAATCAAAACACTTCGCCGGCCTCCGCGGTACTCACCAGCCGAGCCCCTGGAATGGCGATCACGGCCAAGTCATTTTCGTGCCCCAGACCGGGCCACTGGTGCTGTCAGCCAAAGAGCGCGGGGCCGACTATGAGCTGATCTCGGCTGGCCCGGACCACATCAAGCTGCGCGTGCCGTCGCAGCACATGACCGTCGAGCTGACCGCCTCGGCCCGCTGCGCTTTCATGCGGCTCACGTTCGGCAAGGGTCAAACCGTCGGCCGGCTGGTGCTCGAGCCCGGCGACCCGGGCACACTGCGCGTCGACGACAACGGCTTCCTCGCCACCAGCAGCTACCACAAGCTGTTTGCCGCCGGCGACTACAAAGTGCTTTACGCCGCCCAGCTCGACCGGCCTATCACCAAATCTGGCCCGGTTAGCAAAAAACAGCCTGGCTACGTCGAGTTTGATGTGTCGGCGAATCCGGTCGTCGAGATCCGCATCGGTACGTCGATGATCAGCGAAGACCAGGCGAAGCGCAACGCGACGGCCGAGCTGGCCGGCGGGTTTGAGGCCGTGCAGGAGCGGACCCACAAGGCCTGGGCCGAGCAACTCGGCAAGTTTGAGATCGAAGGCACCGACGAGCAGCGCAAGACGTTCTACAGCTTTCTGTACCGAGTGCTGAAATTCCCCCACCTCATGGACGACTCCGACGCGTCGGGCCAGCGCGTCCATTACTCAGCCTGGGACGGCAAGGTTCATCCCGGCCCGGAGTACACCGACAATGGCCTGTGGGACAGCTACCGCAGCCAATTCCCGCTACTGTCATTCGCCTACCCCGAGCAGTTCGGCGACATGATCGAGGGCTGGCTCAACGCCTACCGCGAAGGCGGCCGGCTGCCCAATTGGCCTAGTCCCGGCGGCTTTAACGAGATGCCCGGTACGCACTCCAATATCCTCGTCGCGGACGCCATGGTGAAAGGGATCAAAGGCTTCGACTACGACACCGCCTACGCCGCCGTCCGGAAGGACTCGTTCGAAGCCCCCAAGGGCCGGTTCGACGGCGGTCGTCCGCATCTGACGCAGATGTTGCAGCTCGGCTACGTCACCAACGAGAAGAACGACTCGACCGTCTCCGACACGCTCGATTACTGCTCCGACGACTGGGCTGTCGGCCAGGCGGCGACCGTTGTCGGCAAAACCGAGGACGCAGCCATCCTGGCCAAGCGGGCCCAGGCTTACAAAAACCTGTGGGACCCGGAAGTCGGTTTCATGCGTGGCAAGAAGGCCGACGGCAGCTGGGCGGAAGAAAAGTTCGATGAATTCGCATGGATGGGCCCCTATTGCGAGGGCGGTCCCTGGCAGAGCAGTTGGAACGTCCAGCACGACGTCGCCGGCTTAGCCGACCTCCTCGGCGGCCGGGCGGCGTTCGCGAAAAAGCTCGACCTCCTGTTCTCCCTGCCGCCCACGTTCCACACCCAACATTCGCCCTGGGGCGTCATTCATGAGATGACCGAAATGGCCGGCTGTGACATGGGTCAGTGCGCCTTGGGCAACCAGCCGTCGTACGCCATTCCTTACCTGTATGTTGGCGCCGGGCAGCCGTGGAAGACCGAGTACTGGACCCGCAAGGCTGTCCGCACCATCTTCAACTCCACCCCCGACGGCTTCCCCGGCGACGAAGACACCGGCTCGGCCGGGGCGTGGTACGTCCTGTCCGCCATCGGCGTCTACCCCCTCACGCCCGGCCACCCCAGTTACGTCCTCACCAGCCCGGCCCTCCGCAAGGTCACCCTTCATCTGCCCGGCGACAAGACGCTGGTCATCGACGCCGTCGGTAATACCGATTCCACGGTCTACGTGAAGAGCCGCACCCTTAACGGCAAGCCGTACACGAACACGTGGATCAGCCACGAAGACCTGATGGCGGGCGGGACGATCGCCACAATCATGTCCGACAAGGCGAACGAGCGGACGGTCACCGAGGCCGAACTGCCCTACTCGGCCTCAAAGGGTAAGCCATGATCGCTATCATGCATGCCTAACGGATGGAAACGACGGACTTGTCTGCGGAGCTGAGTAAATCCATGACGAAATTCAAAATACCGGCGGCCATATTGGCGGCCGCCCTGACGTTCGCGCTTCAACCCAGTTCAGCGCGTGCCGGAACCTTATCGTTCGCGCCGGTATTCACCGATCACATGGTCCTGCAGCGTGACCAACCGCTGCGTGTATGGGGCCGCGCGGCGGCCGGCACGGAGGTATCGATCAGGGTGGCCGGCCAAACCAAGACAGCAATGGCCGACACCGGCGGCCGGTGGAAGGTGACGGTGCCGGCGCTGACCGCGGGCGGGCCGTTCGAGGTGGTCGCCACGGCTGACGGAGAGTCGGCAAAGGTCGCCGACGTGCTGGTCGGCGATGTCTGGCTCTGCTCGGGGCAGTCGAACATGCAGTTCGCCCTCAAGGATGCGAAGGACAGCAAGGAGGCGATTGCCGCGGCCGTCGCCGATCCAAAGCTTCGCTTGATGACCGTCCCCGTTGCTCCGTCGACCGTGCCGAGCGATCGCGTTAACGCGCCCTGGGCCGTGCCGACGGAGAAAAACACCAGCGACTTTGCGGCTGCGGCCGTTTACTTCGCGCTGGCACTGCACCGTTCGCCAACGGAGCGGGACGTGCCGATCGGTTTGATCAACAGTTCACTCGGCGGCTCGTGGGTGGAATACTGGATCCCCGCCGAGCCGGCGCTGCCCCGCGGCGAGCCCAAGCCCGTGTCGGTCTGGGGCGTCAAGCCCACCTACCTGTACAACGGCATGATCGCGCCGCTGGCCGGCGTGAATCTCAAGGGCGCGCTCTGGTACCAGGGCGAAAGCAATGCGTCGCAGCCGGGGCAGTATGCCGGTCTGCTTCGCAAAATGATCGCGGTGTGGCGGAAGGATTTCGAGAGCCCGACGCTGCCGTTCTACGTCGTGCAGTTGCCGGGCTATACCGACGACATTGAAAAGTATTCCTTCGCCGGCGTACGCGATGCGGAGGCGGCCGCCGCGGCAAGCGACCCGGACGTGCACCTGGCCGTGACGATCGACTCGAGCGAAAGCTACCTGCTCCACCCGCACGACAAAAAGCTCGTCGGCGATCGGTTGGCGCTGCTCGCCCGCCGGTATAGCTACGGCGAAGAGGTCGTTGCCGATGGCCCGATCTACAAAGCCGCCGACCCGAAGGACGACGCGATGCGCATCACCTTCGACACGCACGGCTCGCCGCTGACGGCCGCGCGCGACGGCTTGGACGGTTTCGAACTGGCCGGCAGCGACGGCATGTACTGGAACGCGTCCGGCCAACTCGATGGTCCCGACGCCGTGCTTCTTCGCAGCAGCCACGTGCCGGCGCCGCAGTTCGCGCGCTACGCCTGGCAGGCGGCTCCGGAGGCGACGTTGACGAATGCCGCCGGCCTGCCCGCCGGACCGTTCCGCACCGACAAGGCGGAGCCCCAACCGATGATGGAGGTGCAGGAAGTTCCCCTGCTACGGCGGCTGACAACTAAGAAGTACACGGCGACCGTCAACCCCGGCGGCTGGCTTACGGGCCTGCTGGTCGACGGCCGTCAAATGCTGAGCCCCAACCATCAGGGCGGCATCGTTCCCCTCAGCGGGTTCGGGCCTTACCCGCTGCCCAATTGCACCCTGGCGAACGCGACGCAGATCTCCTTCGACGATAACAACCTGCGCTTCACCTACCGCTTCGAGGCTGAAGTCGTTTACGTTGACATTCACAATGGCAACAAAGACGGCGAAAGCCCCGTCCGCTGCATGCTCGCCAGCAACGTCGAAAAATTTGGCGACTTCGCCGCCAATAAGCCCACCTCATTCGGCTTCAAGCAGACACGGCTGACGATCGACGGCATCGAGCGCTGCGAAAAATCCAACGACGGCAACTACGACCTGCAAACCCGCGTGCCGGCGGGGCAGACGAAAACGATCACGTTCCGCATGGATGGACGGTGACGCCCGTGCGGCGGGCGGCTTGGCAGGATCAGGGTAACAGAGTCATCATAGCCGACCGCCATGTTCCGGCGGTCAAGACATAGCCGCGTCTTGCCTATCTGATACATTGACAGGCACTATGGGACGCCAATGGCTGCATGCGAAACGAATCATCGCCGGGGCTAAGAAAGCCAAGACGAACACCAAGATGGTCCGCGACATCGCGCTCGCCGCGAAGAGTGGCGGGGCCGATGCGACGATGAATCCCCGGCTATTTGCGGCCGTCGAGAAGGCCAAGAAGGAAAGCGTTCCCAAGGACGCCATCCAGCGGGCGATCAACAAGGGTGCCGGGATCGGCGAGGACAAGCTGACCCTCGAGTACGTGGTCTACGAGGGCCGAGCGCCGCACAACGTGCCGGTGATCATTGAGGTCTACACGGACAACGTCCAGCGCACGGCCCCCGAGATTCGCGTGCTGTTTCGCAAAGGTCAGCTGGCCAGTTCCGGCGCGAACAAGTTCGTGTTCGACCATGTCGGCCTGGTCGAGGCGCATCGCCCGGCTGAGGCGAACATTGATCTTGAAGAAGCCGCCATCGAAGCCGGTGCGGAAGATGTGCAGCCGCTGACGCGCGAGCAAAATGACGACATCCCGGCCGACGCGATCGGCGCGAAGTTCATCTGCGAACGCACGGACGTCGCGACGGTGTCCAAGTGGCTTGCGGCTAACGGCTGGACCGTCGTCACGAGCGAGATTGGCTACGTGCCGAAAGTGTTTCCCGAACTGACCGAAGCCCACCTTGAGGAAGTAGGCGAGTTCCTGCACGCCCTAGATGAAAATGACGACGTACATCGCGTGTGGGCGGCCTTAAAGTAATCCGGCCCGCCGACCGCATCCCCCGGCTCAAGTGCCCGGATTTCGTTCCGCAAGAACAGGTGAAGACCCGGGCAATCCATAAAAAAAAGCCCTTCTCACCTTGCGGTGGAAGGGCTTTGAATCAAATCGGGGTGACAAGATTCGAACTTGCGACCTCAACACCCCCAGCGTTGCGCTCTAACCAAGCTGAGCTACACCCCGTCGCGGCGAAACACTGTACCCAATTGGCTGTGGAAATCAAAATGAACGTCCGGATGGGCCGGGGATTGGGCTCTACCGGTCTCTTTGAAACATTCCGACAGGAGTGCCATCGCTTTTAAAGCAAGTTGACGTTCTCCCTGGGCCGAAACGGCCACAAAGTTCCACCCCGAGATCGCTAGCAAGGCCACGCCACCAAGCCTTTCAAAGCAGCAAACCCCTCGCTGCGACTGCTTTTTGTGTCATTTAAAGTCGCGTCGTCTTGTTGCCGCACTCAGGGCACCGATCTGGCGTCGCGCGCAGGTCGTATCCGCATTGAACACACGTCCCTGCCACTCCTTTGGGTTCTCGGAAAAACATCCATCCGCCGGCGACGGCCAAAGGCAACGTCAGGGCAAACAACGACCCGATCGACAGGCGGTAAAGCACCACAGGCAGGATCCGAACATCATTCGCAATGAACGCGCGGCGAACAACGAGTGCCCCAAACAGGTACTTCATCTCTGGCCCGCTCGTCAATTGATTGGTTACAAGGATCGGGGCATCCGGCGAATCGACCGATAGGTAGTTGCTGGCATGTGCCAGATAAAACCCACCGTCCCCGAGGACATTTGCGGACCACTGGCTCGGCTCCTGGCGCGTCTGCCAGCTTGCCGGCGCGGATTTCGCGTACGTCTCCAGCGCTAGCACCAGGACGATCGGCAGGAACAGCAGCGATACGAGCACTCGTATATGGCCCCCCGGCCAAAGTAGCCCGGAAGCATACACAGAAGACTACATTTATCGCCCTAGGAATTGCCTTACCCTAAATTAAGGGAGCATGGGTTCCGTTGGTCCTCGCGGGTGAGAGAAATCCCGCCAATTGCCGGGAACCGGCCTAACGTCGATTTCCCTGCGATGAAGTGTCCAAGCTGCTTCGCTTGCGGAATGCCGTCGGCGCTTCCCCCACGAACCGGCGGAAATGCACGCCCAGCATCGTCGCATTCACAAACCCGCTCGCGGCGGCGACGTCTTCGATCGACAGCGTGGTGTGCGTCAGAAGTTGCTTGGCCCGCTCCAGATGCGCCCGGCGGATTTCAGAACCGACGCTCCGGCCCAGCGCTTTCTGGAAGCGCCGTTCCAGCGATCGGCGGGAGATCGACAGGTGCTCCATCACGTCATCCACCCGCAGCAATTTGCCGACGTTCGTGCGGATGAACTGCAGAGCCTCGCTGACTTCCGGATGATCTTCGCTGGCCATCCGCGTGGTGGCGCGCGCGACGACGCTCAGTGGCGGCAGGGTCCGGTGCAAGGGCGGCGGTGTGCCGTCGAGCATCGCTTCGAGCATACGGGCGGCTTCGAACCCGATCTTCGCGGCCGGAATGCTGATGCTCGACATCGGCAGCGCCCCCACCGTGTTCAGCAGCTCGTCATCGTCGACGCCCAGCACCGCCACTTGGTCCGGCACGCGGAATTTACACTTGCGACAGATCGTCAACAGCCGATGTGCCCAGGCGTCATTGCAGCAGAAGACGGCGAGCGGCTTCGGCTGCGCGGTGAGCCAAACGGCGAGGTCTTCCGTGGCCGTATCGCACTCGGCGGCATGGCGGCCACCAGCGGCGATGGTTTCGTGGAACGCCCGCCCGCGGAGCCGGCTGAACTCATAGATGCCGTGGGCGCAGTAGCCGAAGTGGCGGTATTGCAGCGACAGCAGATACTCCCCCGCCATCTGTCCGATCGCCAAATCGTCCGGCACGATCGTCGGCAGCTTGGCCAGCGGGCTGTCCATATTCGAAACGTTGATCGCTGGCGTGCCCGACGCGTGGACGCGTTCGATCAGCTCGGTGCTGTAGGCTTGGATGATCAGCCCGTCGACTTCCCAGTTTTCCGGCTCAGTCCGGTCGTAATACGCCCAAAACCGTGGCTCGACGGCGATCACCCAATGCGGATTGAGATGGCAGAACGTCATCACGCCCTGAATGACCTCGCGGCCATATGATCCGATGGTATCGACCGCCAACCCAATGGCTCGCTCCGTCCGCATGACGGTATTCTAACCGTCTCGATCACGATCTGTCGCAAAACAAACATTGATTGACGTATTTTAAACTAATCGCAGGGCGAGCAGCGCCGTATTTTGTCGACTGGCCGAGAGGAACCCCAATGCAGACACGCTTTCGAATCGGAACAGCCGCGCTCCTAGCCGCGCTGGTAATCAGCTCATCGTCGCCGGCCGACGCCCTTCCGGCGGTCACTAACCAAGGCTCCAAGCTGGTCGATGCCGCCGGCAAGCCCGTCGTCCTCAAAGGGTGCAACCTTGGAAACTGGCTGATCCTCGAATCGTGGATGTTCGGCGGCACTCTCGAACTGAACGGCCACGGCTTCAAGGACCAGACCGAACTCTACGCGACGCTCGATTCGCGCTTCGGCCACGAGCGTACCCAGAAGCTGATGGATGTTTTCCGCAGCAGCTATGTGACGCCGCGCGATTTTGGACTGGTTAAATCGTTCGGCTTCAACACCGTCCGCCTGCCGTTCGATTATCGCTTGCTGCAGGATGATGCCTCGCCAGGAACGCTGCGCCCTGACGCCTTTGTCTGGCTCGATAAGGCGCTCACAATGGCCGAGGCCGCGGGTGTTTACGTCATCCTCGACATGCACGGCGTGCCTGGCGGGCAGAGCAAGCAGGACCACACCGGCCAAGCCGATCAGAACAAGCTGTGGACCGATACCGCCGCGCAGGAGCGCGCGGCCGTACTATGGAAAGCCATCGCCGATCGCTATAAAGACCGCAGCGTCGTCGCCGCGTACGACCTGATCAATGAGCCCTACGGTGACATGCGGCAGGACGTCCGCAGCGGCCTCGCTAAGCTGCTGCCGCAACTGGCCGAGGCGATCCGCTCGACCGGCGACAAGCACGTCATCTTCTACCCCGGTGCCCTCGGCGGCGGCATCGCCTTCTACGGCAAGCCGCCGGCCAATATCGGCTTTACCGAGCACTACTACCCCGGCCTTTTTGGCAGCAAGCCCGCGACCGAAACTCACGCCCGCCTCCTGGGCGCCGAACTGCCGGCCAAGCAGGCGTACATCGACAAAATCGCCGGACCGTATCTCGTCGGCGAGTTCAACGTCGTGCTGCAGTCGGAGGATCCGAATCGTCTGATGCGTGCCTACTACGACCGCTTTGCCGAGTATGGTTGGGCCGCCACGATGTGGAGCTACAAACTGCTGAAGAACGATGCCGGCGCCCAGGGCAGCGCGTGGTACATGGTGACCAACGCCGACGCCCTGCCAAAATTGGATGCCGCGACGGCCAGCTACGAACAGATCGAAAGCTTCTTCAAAAGCCTGGCGACCGCGCCGATCGCGGTCAACGAGCCGCTCAAAGCGGCATTGACTGATCCAACGCCGGCACCGATTCCCCTCGCGAAATACTCCCCGATCCCGGTCGCGCTTCCGACGACGCCACCGTCCGATCCGGCCGGCTTCGTGTCCGCCGACATCGGCGGCGCGGCCGCGGGTCACACGCACGCGTCGGCCGGCGACAAAGTGGAAATCACCGCCGGCGGCAGCGACATTAACGCAACGGCCGATTCCTTCCGCTTCGTTTCCAAGTCCGCCACCGGCTCAGCCGAGTTGCATGCGACCATTGTCAGCCTGCTCGACAGCAATCAGTACGCCAAGGGCGGCGTGATGGCCCGATGGGGTGAGTCAGCCGGCGCGGCGATGGTGATGATCAATGCCTTCCCCGACGGCACGATCGCCCTGATCAGCCGCGCGAGCGAAAACGGGCCGACGACTGAAACCAAGATCGATGCCGGCGTGCCGTTCCCAATGCAACTGAAGCTCGACGTGAAGAACGGCCAGGCCGTCGCGTCGTACCGCAGTGATCGGGGAGTTTGGAAGGCGGCCGGCAGCGTGAGTGTGCCGAGCGGCGCGTTCCGCATCGGCCTGGCCGCCTGCGCCCACGCCGATGAAGCGCTGACCGTTGTCAAAGCGACCCTCGGCCCCGCCGGCGATGCCGCGCTGCCGTTGCCGAACGAACTGGCCAAGCGGCCGGCCGGCAAATCACTGCTGACCAACGGTTCCTTCGAGCAGCCCGGCGAATCGGCCGACCAGGCGACCAACTGGAGCCGCTGGGGCGACTGGATCAATCACGAATCGGCTTGGTCTCCCACACACGACGGCAAGGGGCTCATCGGCTACCACCATTGGCAGATCGAAGGCAAAGGCGGCAGCAGCGGCCTCTGGCAGGACGCGAAAGTGAAAACCGGTCAGCGTTACACCTTCACCCTCTTCGCCCAGCACGACGCCGCCGAGGCCGGCAAGCATGACGCCGACACGCTGGAACTGCGGCTGGAAAGCATCACGCCCGACGGCGCGGTGACCCTGAACAACCACGACTTCACGATCACCAAACTCGCCACAGGCAAAGACTGGACCCGCGTGGGCGTCAGCGGCACCGCCGTCAGCGATACGCTACGCGTGCTGGCCGTCATCAACAGTTCGGCGGACCCGCTGCGCGGCGGCGCGGTAAAGCTCGATGACGCCACGCTGACGGCGGCGACCGACGGTAAATAACAGCATTTGTGAAGCGGTGGTGCTCTGCTAAATTCCGATTACGGACGTCGCGCCTAAGGTCTCGGTATGAACGAGCCAATCACTAAAACGGCGGCGCGCAAACTTCTTGGTGGCGCTCTGGTCTTCGCGGGCGTCAGCCATCTGACATTCGCGCGAAAAGCATTTCAAGCTCAAGTGCCTGACTGGGTGCCGTTGGAGAAAGACGTCACCGTGGTCTTATCCGGCTTGGCGGAAATCGCACTTGGCAGCACGATCGCCCTAGTGGGCCCGGCTCATCAGAAAGCCATCGGTCAAGTCGCCGCCGCGTTCTTTACTGCGGTCTTCCCGGGAAATGTGTCCCAGTACGTCAGCTGCCGAAGGGCGTTCGGCCTCGATACCGATTCGAAAAGATTTGCCCGGCTTTTCTTCCAGCCGGCGCTTGTCTATTGGGCCATCAAAAGCACGTGATGTAGGATTGCTGCCCTGTGACGGGAAAATCAGGTCGCGCACGCGTTCACCGGAATATGGCACAGCCCGTTCGATTAGGGTGCGTTCAGCAGTTGGTCCAAGGTGTCGTTGACGAACGTGTCGGTGCCGGTGCCGCCATCCAGGGTATCGATCGCGCCGTCCGCCGAGGTGCTGGCATAGTAGGCGACGAGGACATCGGCGCCGTCGCCGCCGAAGAGGTGGTCGGCCCCGCGATTGCCGACGAGGATATTGGCCGAACCGTTGCCGATAAGCGTGTCATTTCCCAATCCGCCGAAGACGTTTTCGATGTCGGTGCCAACGGCATCGTTCTCACCGGCGCCGCCATCGTTCGCCACGCCGTCGAGGCTGACGGTGATCGGCTGGTGGCGGGTGCGATCGCCGTACTCGACGGTGTCATTGGTGCCGCTACCGCCGCTGAAGACGTCCGCGCCGAGTCGGCCAATGAGTCGGTCTCGTCCGGAATCACCTTGCAGGCTGTCGTTGCCACTGCCGCCGAGCATCACGTCATTGCCGCTACCGCCGATGAGCGTTGCATTGATGGACAGGGTGGCATCAACGTCGACTTTGTCGGTCGCTCCGGCCGCGTCGATGACAATTCCGGTGATGGTCGACGCGTCGAACGACTCGAACACGCCGCCCCGCGATAGCGCGGCAACGCGAACGCGGCCCTTACGCAGGTCCAGGCCAATTTTGTCGGTGGCGTTGGTGCCGCTGACCGTCAAGATTGAGCCGGTGAGCGTCGCGGTGATCACGCCCGGCAGTGGCGAGTCCGGGACCAGTTGAAGGCCATTGATCGCGGCGGACCCGGTGATGGCAACATTATTCAACGTGAGCGTGCCGTTGCCGGCTGGCGAGACATTGTCGAACCGGACGTAATTACCACTGTCCGGATTCATGGCATCCGTGCTCTGTGCACGCACGAACGTGGGTGTACCCATAAACGACGTGGTGCGGTCGTTGATGAAATAACTGCTCATCCCGACCGATATCTGCGCGAACGCCGCGGAGTCGGCCTGGGTATAAGCGATGAGGGTGTACGTACCGGCCGGCACGTTGTTGAACGTGTAGGTCCCGGTCGTCATCGCGACGCTTTTGTCCTCGCTGCCCAACAATTTGCCGTCAGGCGTGCTGGTGTCGACCGGGTTGATGCCGCCATCATTGGCGGCGTGTGAGAGCGTGACCGAAGTGACCACCCCGCCGCCATCGATCAAGGGCCCGGTGGTGCCGGAGAAGCTCATTCCATTGCCGGCCGGGACCAGGTTGAAGTTCGCCTGGGGTACGACGCCGGCGACGTCCGAGGCGTTCAGGTTATTCATTCCCGAGAAGAACTGAACGCCGACGGCTGTCGTGCTGACCGCATAGAGCATCCGTCCTTCGATCGTCTCCATCCAGACCGCTTCAATACTGTGGGACCGGACGGACGAACGCGAAGGACGCGCCGCACCACTGAGTGAACCCATAACCGCTCCAAGCTGAAGAAATGATCGCCTCTCGCCGCTAGAAGCGTACCACGGCCCGGGCTGCATAACCGTTACAATCCACATCCAGTCCCGGTCTAGGTGGTCGCTCAACGGGTAGGCGCGGGAATACCCTGAGAAGCGGACTCCGGGTCTTATCGATCAACGTTGCGATTCGTGGCCAGGCGTCTTTTCCGCCAATGCAAAAGCCTCACGTCGCTTCGGCGCAATGCCGAATCGACGCGAGGCTTAAACACGACGCCTTCCATCACCGCTTAACGTTTCGGACGTCGCCGGCAAAACGCGGTGGCACCCGCCATCAGTACCGCCAAGCCCGCCGGTTCGGGCACGGCACTGGTCGTGGCGAATGCCGCGATCGCCGCGATCTCCTGGCGGGTAACCGCCACCGGCGCACCAGTCACGCTCTGGCCGAAGTTATTCTGCAGCACTAGGAAGTCATTGAAATCGGTCTGCGCATCAAAGTTGAAGTTGCCCTGATCGAACCGCGTATTCGACTGCCCGAAGTTGTTCTGCAGGACCAG
>JAQGHK010000548.1 GCA_028288875.1 Phycisphaerales bacterium
AAAGTCGTCTTTGATTACACCGGTGGCACAAGTTCCGCGGCGTCAATCAAGACCGCGATGGACGCCGCGTATCTGGCCAATTCAAATTTCGCCACCGGGCAGATCCGGGGTACGACGCTCACCGCCAGCCGCACGCTTGGATACGGCGACGACGGCCTTGGCAGCGTCACCATCCGCGTTACGTTGCCCGGCGATGCCAACCTTGACGGCGCGGTTGATTTCAACGACTTCCTGGTCCTCCAGAACAACTTCAGCCAAGCCGGTACCCGCTTTGACCAGGGCAATTTCAACTATGACGGCCAGACCGATTTCAACGATTTTCTGGTGCTCCAAAATAACTTCGGGCAAAGCATCACCGGCGCGGCCGTTGCCCTCACTTCACAGCAAATCGCCGCCATTACAGCGTTCGGGGAAACGCACGCGGTGCCAGAGCCCGGTTCACTTTGCGTCATCGGCTTAGGCATCGGCGGCATCCTGCGCCGGCGACGCCAGCACCGGTACGACACGACGAAGTGATTCTGAATCGGTCGGGAAAGTTCGCTCATGCATAATTGGTTTGCGATTGCGGTCTCTGCTCTGCTGGCGGCGTCGACCTACCTCCCCGCCGCGCCGCCAGCGGCCGAGACAGTGCGCCTTGCCTTCGGCGCGGCAGGAGCGGCGATTCCAGCAGATTTTGTGGGCCTCAGTTTTGAGACCAAGCGGATGTTGGCCGAGCCCTACTTGCAGGGCACGGCCGCCCCACCTCATGACGTACCGCCGCGACTATTCAGCCCGACCGATCAGCCACTGATCAATTCCTTTAAAACCCTTGGCATTCATTCGCTGAGGATCGGTGGGAACACCGCGGATCGATCGACCGTCCCATTGCCCACGACGGCCGACATCGATGCGTTGTTCGCATTTGCCAAGGTGGCCGACACGAAGGTGATCTACACCCTGCGGCTAAACGGAACCGCCCCATCGGATATCACAGCTCCGGCCACCTACATCTGGCAGCATTACGGCAAATCGTTGTCATACTTTGAAATTGGGAACGAGCCGGACGCGTATTTCAAAACGTATCCCGAATTCCAGGAACGCTTCGCATCGTTTCTGGCACACCTTGGCACCATTGTTCCTGATGCCCCCTGCTGCGGTCCGAGCACCACGCAAGGCCACGTCGATTGGGCGGTCGGACTTGCGAAAGACCTTCCGGGCTCTCATTCAAACCTGCGGTTGATGACTCAGCATCTTTACCCGCTCGGCGATGGCAAAAAGGCGACCGATCCTGCCGCGGCCATTGAAGCATTGCTTTCGCCAGATAGGCACAACGGCTATCAGAAGTTATTTGATCGTTTCGCCGATCCAATCCTTAAGCAACACGCCGCGATCCGGATTGAAGAAACGAACAGCTACTACAACGGCGGCGCACCAAACGCGTCGAATACGTTTGCCTCGGCGCTTTGGGCCTTGGACTACACTCACTGGTGGGCCGCACACGGTGTGGCGGGCGTGAACTTTCACACGTCTGATTTTTTCCCCGTCACGCCTGATCAAAAGGCTACGTGGTATGTCGCGTTCGCCGCAACGCCCGACCGTCACGGCTACACGGCCAAGCCCCTCGCGTACGCTATCGCAGCCTTCAATGCCGCAAAGCCTTCCCAGAGTATTCCCGTTCAAGTCGAGCCGGCGAGCCAAACCGCCATCGCTGCGTATGCCACACGGACAGAAGGCGGCGATCTTTTCCTGACGCTGATCAATCGATCACACGGCCCGACGGCACACTCGGTCGATGTGGCCCTCCCCACCGGCTATGTCGCGACCGAGGCGCTGCCGCTCATCGCAGCGAGTGTCGACGAGCAAAACACCGTCATCCTTGGCGGCGGCGCAATCAACACGCTGGGCCAGTGGGCTGGTAAGCCAGAGTCCATCGCCGCGACCGCTCGCCCCACCGTCCCGGCCGCAAGCGCCACGGTACTGCGGTTGGTGGAGGAACGATGACTTCCGCTGTCGGACGGCCCCTTCATTCAGCAGGACAGCGTTCAGTGGTCACGATTCGCCAACTCCAGTGAATTGGCGATGCAAGGTGCGTTGACCGTCGCGCAAATCAGGTCGGCCCCGGCTTGTTCCAGCAAGGTGAGATGCGTGCCAACGATTGGGAACACATCGACGCGCTGCGCGAATTGATCCCATCCGTTTTTGGGACAATCGACCACGAAATCGTGCCACGCGGGACGCTGTGTCGCACGAAAGAGCGTCACGACGCCGGCGTACGGCTGCGGACGATAGGCACGCAATGCCTGCTCGCTGGCCAGTCGCACGCGGTGGATGGCCTCTGTCACAGCGGTCACATCGCCGATGGGTGGCGCAGCGAGCGGGACAGCAGATTTTCCGGACAGCCGCGCCACCAATCGCTGGCCACGCCGGCCGACGTACTGCCACGCTTTGGCCGGCCCCGCGGTGGCCAATCGCCGGGCGTGAATAAGGGTTCGCTCGGGTAGCGATTTGCGAACCATCTGGATATTCGCAAACGTGTCCAACATGCCCAGCAAAGCGACGCTCTCACCGGCCGCGCGCAGTTGTTGGGCCATCTCAAACGCGACAGTGCCACCGAAGGAATATCCGATCAGCGAATAGGGCCCGCGCGGCTGCACGCGGCGGACATGGCCGATCAAAAAGGCGGCGATGTCTTCCACCCGGCGAAACGCCGCCCGATTTCCCGCCAAGCCTTCCACCTGCAGTCCATAAACCTGCCGCACGCCCGCCATCCGGTCCGCGAGCGTTCGAAAGCTGAAGACGTGCCCGTTAATCCCCGCGAGGCAAAACACGGGCGGCCCGTCGCCGCGAAGTTGCAGCGGGATAACGACGCCATCTGGGCACGCTGCCTGCTCTTCGCTGAGCAATACCGCCATCTGGGCAATCGTGGGCGACGAAAACAGTGCAGACAACGGCAACGCCCGGCCGAATTGCCGCTCGATGCGAGAGAACAATCGGACGGCCTGCAAGGATTGGCCGCCGAGTTCGAAGTAGTTGTCATGAACCCCAACGGAACGTCGATCGAGGACCGCGCACCAGAGTTCCTGCAACTGCTGTTCGATTGCATTGGCCGTCGAACGATCGGAGGTATCGCTCTCGATCCCTCGGCCGGCCGGTTCGGGGAGCGCCGCGCGATTGACCTTGTTGCTGCCCGTCAACGGCATCTGCTCAAGCCGGACGAATACGGCCGGCACCATGTACGCGGGTAAGGTTGCCGCAAGATGGCGGCGCATCGCTTTGACATCCGGCGGTGCGTCGGTGACGACGTATGCGATCAGACGCTTCGCGCCGCTGGCATCATCGCGTGCCATGACAACGGTCTGACGCACGCCGGGGTATTTGGAGAGCGCGTCCTCGATCTCGCCGGGCTCCACGCGGTAGCCCTGCACCTTTACCTGCGCATCGGAACGGCCGAGGTATTGGATCGTTCCGTCTGTATTCCATCGCGCCAAGTCGCCGGTTTTGTACATTCGCGCGCCGGGTTCCCCGAACGGATCAGGCACGAACACGGCGGACGTCATATCAGGACGAGTCAGATATCCACGGGCCAAACATGCGCCAGCGATATACAGGTGCCCGGGAGATCCAACGGGGAGCAGCTTGCGATCGTCATCCAACACATACAGCCGCGAGCCATCGATCGGCCGACCGATCGGTGGCAGCGCCGGCCATCGGGCGGGATCGCCGACAAGTTCGAGCGACGTATTGATGACGTGTGTTTCCGTTGGCCCGTATTGATTGACCAGCTTGCAGTTGGGCATTGACGCAAACCACTGGATGATCGCCGGCGTCACCCGCAGTTGCTCACCGGCCGTCATGACTTCTCGCAAGACCGCCGCAGGCGCTCCCGGTTTGATGGCTGCGTCCGCTAGGCTCTGCAGCGCCACGAAGGGCAGGAACAGGCGATTGATCTGGCTGGTGACGATATGACGGAACAGTGCATCAGGATCGCGGCGGGTCAGGTCATCAATCAGCACCAGCGTGCCGCCGCCGCACCATGTCGAAAAAATCTCCTGGAACGACACGTCAAAATTCAGGGACGTGAACTGCAGCGTGCGCGTGCCGGCGTTGCAGGCCGAGTGCGAACGTTGCCAGCGAGCCAGATGCCAGGCTGGCCCGTGCGGCACCGCGACGCCCTTAGGCCGGCCTGTCGAGCCAGAAGTGAACAGAACATACGCCAGGTGTTCCGGCCGGATGGTCGGCAGTGACTGAGTGGGCTCCGTCGGCCATTCTCTATCCATTTCAAGGACGTTCCGCCCCGCCAGCAAAGCTTGGTCGGCGCGCGCGGATTCCGTCAGTATCAGTTTTACGCCGCCGTCTTCGATGATGGTCGCGAGGCGTTCGGCAGGATACATCGGATCGAGCGGCACGTACGCCGCGCCCGCTTTCAGCACACCCAGCAACGCGGCCAACGTATCGATCGAACGTCCCAAATACAGGCCGACGCGATCTTCCGCGGCAACGCCGCGGCGCAGCAGCTCGCCGGCCAACGCGCCGGCGCGGGCGTCGAACTCGGCATAGGTCAACAATTGTTCGCCGAACTGGATGGCTATCGCGCTTGGCCCGTTTCGAACCTGCTCGTCCCAAAGATCAAGGACCGTGCCGCCGGTGGCGAGTACAGGGTGATTGAATTCCGTCAGGATCGTTTGTCGTTCCGATGCATCCGGCGCGAGCAACACTTCCAGCGACGCGTCGGCCTCGTCGCAAACCCTATTTGCCAATTCAACATATCGCGCGGCCAAGCTTTCGGCGGTGGACCTATCGAACAGATCCGTGTTGTATTCGAGCACACCAGTGATGCCGGCATCGGATTCGCTCATCAGGAGCGAGACATCGAACTTCGCTCCGCCGTTACGGCCGGCTATCGCGGTCGATTGAACGCCCGGCAAATCCAACAGCCCATCGCCCTCGGTCCGCAGCACAAATAGCACCTGAAACAGCGGCGAATGCGACAGGCTGCGCGGCGGCTTCACGGCCTCGATAATCTTTTCGAACGGCAGCGACTGGTGTGCGAGCCCGCCGTGCGTGGCCGTTCGCACGCTCGCCAGCAATTGCCGGAAGGTGCCCTTCTCCGGGATCGAAACGCGTAGTGGAAGAGTGTTCAGCAGATAGCCGATCAGCTCCTGATCTTCCGGACGCTGCCGGCTCGTTACCGGCACGCCGACGACGATGTCCTGCTGGCGGCTCCATCGTGCTAACAACAGATCGAACAGCGCCAGCGTCACCATGAAATCGGTCGCCTGCTCACGCCGGCCGATGGCTTTCAGCTTGCGAACGACGTCCGGCGACAGCGTCAGTGGAACGTGGGCACCGCGGAACGTCTGGGCCGCCGGCCGCGGGCGATCCGTCGGCAAGGCCAGTACCGCTGGCGCCTCCGCCAGATGGTTGACCCAATAGGCGGCCTCCGCCAAGGGTGCCGGGCCGGCAAGCCATGCCTGCTGTCGAGCGGCGAACTGTACATATTGCTGCGCAAGCGCCGGCAACGTGTCGCCATCGGCCGCGTAGATCGCTGAGATTTCCTGCAGCATCAGCCGGATCGACCATTCGTCGCAGATGATGTGATGAAGCGTGAGGATGAGAGTGTGCTCATCGGCCGACGTTCGGACAAGCCGCGCCCGTAGCAGCGGTAGCACGGCCACATCGAAACCGCGCCCGGCCTCCTCATCAATGACGGCAGAAATGCGGTCGCCGTGTTCGCTCTGTGGAAGATCTGAGAGATCGTCAACGCCGACTTGGATCAAGGCGCCTGCGGGACCAACGACCTGAGCCTGAGGCGTACCATCCACCGCCGGATAGCACGTCCGCAATGTTTCGTGACGCCGGACGACGGCATTGATCGCTCGTTCCAGTCGGCCCGCATCAAGCGGACCTTGGAGTCGGCGGATGACCGACACGTTGTAATTCGCAACGTCGACCTCATAGCGATTGAGAAACCACAATCGCTGCTGTCCGGGCGAGAGTTGCGGAGTGGCTTCAATCGTTACCGCTTCATCCATCGCTACCACGGAGCGCGAGCCGATTAATCCATCGATCCGAGCGGAAAGACCCGCAAGGGTCGGCGTTTCAAAAAAGGCGATCACCGGTAAGACGACACCAAACGCCTGACGCACCTTCGCCGCGCAGACCACCGCGCGAAGGCTATGGCCCCCCACTTCGAAGAAGTTGTCGTCCGCCGCGAAATCGTCCGAGTCCAGAATCTCAGCCCAGATTCCCGCCAGGTTTTGCTCAGTCGGCGTCAAGGGCACGCTAGCGGGGGTCAGCGGCTCGCCAGCCGGTGCGAGCGCTGTCATCTCGCTGTACGACCACTCTGTCACCAGCGCGGATGGATCGCGGGAAAGTGCCCGGAGGACGCTTTCATATTGTCCGGCCATCCGCTGAATGGTGGCCGCGTGAAATAGGTCGGTGCAGTATTCGAAGATGAGATCGATAGCGCCGTCGCGTTCGTCGGCCAACACTTGGAGATCCGTGCGAGCGACGCCGTTATCAAGTTCGACCGATTCAAATCGAATGTCGCCGGCGGCCGTTTCCGGTTTGGGGAAACTGCGAAGCTGGAACGCGATGTCGTACAGCGGATTGCGTGAGGGATCTCGCGTCGGGTTAACCGCGCGGACCAGACGATCGTACGGAATAGCAGCGTGTTTCAGAGCGTCAACGGTCGTGGCTCGCACTTTTGTCAGGAGCGTTGAGAAGCTGTCGCCAGTGTCGATTCTGGCTCGCAGCACCAACGTATTCATGAACGGACCAATCATCGCTTCGCATTCCACACGATCGCGTGCGGCAACATGCGAGCCGATGACAAAGTCGTCCTGTCCACTCAGGCGATGCAATAGCGATTGAAGGCCGGTCAACAGCACCATAAACAGCGTTGCGCCCTGCGCGCGGGCCAAGTCGCGCAGGGCTTCCGCAAGTTCGGCCGGTAGATGAACGGTGAGGCGAGCGCCGCACGACGATAATTCCCTTGGCCGCGGAAGATCGAGCGGCAACCGAATCGGGGTGAGCCCCGAAAGCTGTTTCGCCCAGTAGGCCGCGTCGGCGTCAACGGCCGTTGGGGATTCCGTCGACCGCTGCCACGCGGCGTAGTCGGCATACTGCAGCTTCGGAATCGGTGTCTTCGTCGGCCACGCAGCGTAGGCGTCCGCCAACTCCTGCTGCAGAACGCCAGCGGACCAACCGTCGAATGCGATGTGATGAATCGAGACGGTGAGCAGGTGGTCAGTCGGCGATTGCTTGACGACGGCGGCCCTGAAGACCGGGCCGTTCGATAGCCGGAACGGGATGCGCCCGTCGTCGATGATGCGTTTCTGTACCGCCGTCGCTTGGGCCGCGGCGGATTGGCCTGTCAGGTCGATCACTTCCAGATCCACGGGAACGTCTGGCAGAATCCGCTGACGCAATGGATGCGAAGAGGTTGGCCGCTCGTACACCGTTCGGAGGATCGCGTGTCGCCGAACAACTTGAGCAAGCGCGGCCGTGAGACGTGCGACATCAAGTGGCCCCGAGATTCGGAAGCCGCGGATCGTATTGAGTGAGACACCCGCCGGATCAAGCTCTGCCGCGACCCAGAACCAGTGTTGAGCGCGGGACAGCGGCGCCGTGTCACCCGCCGGCCGCATTGGAATGGTCGATCCACGGCCGGGTGCTCCCGCAGCGTTTAATCGGCGGGTGTCCAGCAACCGCTGTTTGGTCAGTGACAGCCGTCCGATGCGCTCGTCGATAGTCGGCGGCGTTGCCGGCTCCCCTTCACGGGGCGGCCCGATCACATTTCGGCCTAAAAGGGAGGTACAGGCCGCCACACCGATCGCGCCGCGCGCCGTGATGTCGGGGAGCAGGCCGTCACTTGTTTTCAAGGATTCCAGCGCCGCGCCGATCGCTTCGGCCGCCGCGAACAGGCACGGCGTCGAGTAATTCACCATCGAGACGCCGGCCGCCCGCAGTTCGGCCAAGGTGCATCGCGGCGAGACACCGCCGGCGATCTGATTGAACATCACGGGCTTGCGCACGCTTTTCGAGATGCGTGTCAGCACCGCCAAATCGGTTACGCCATCGGCCAGCACCGCGTCTGCACCGGCGGCATCAAATGCCTGGCAGCGGCGGATGCGTTCCTCGTTGTCGGCGGCATCGGTTCGTGCCACGACCAAAAGCTCTCGGCGGGTTGCCAACACGCGCCGCAACTTGATCAGGTATTGATCGAGCGGCAGTACTTGCTTCCCTGGCGCATGGCCGCAACGACGCGGGCGCTGCTGGTCTTCCAAGACGATGCCGCTGGCCCCCGCCTGCTCCATGGCGGCGGCGACATGGGCGGCAATTTCCGGATCGCCGTAGCCGTCGTCCATGTCCACGAGAATGTGATGCCGAGGCAGAATCGCGCGCAGCCGCGTCACCAGCGCGACCATGTCCGTCCACGCGATGAAACCGACATCCGGCAAGCCGTAATAGCTGGCGGCAAACCCATAGCCGCTGACGAAGATGGAATCGTAATGCTGGCCAGCGATGGTGGCGCTGAACGCATCATGAATGCCGATGAACGTCGTCACATCGCGGGCGGCCAGCACGTTGCGCAGCGCCTGCCCCGGTGTGGATGGGCCGGGCGGGCCGAACAGAGATTGCGTCGGATTGGTTGTCAGCGCGTTTCCCCAGGAATCATTTTAACCGGCCGGTTCGCCGGCTTCGCGTGCGAGCAGCGCTTCGGCTTCTTCTTCGGTCATCATTTCGATCTCGGCCAGCAAACGCTCAAGCCGCGTGTTATCGGCCGCAATCTCCACATCGATCAGGCCGGCCAATGCGGTCACCGTCGGCTGGTCGAAGAATGCAAAAATAGGCAATTCCCCCATGCCGGCCGCGGCAACCCGCGAGATGACCTGGGTCGCCAACACCGAGTCGCCGCCGAGGTCAAAAAAAGAATCGTGAATGCCAATCTCGCGCCGGCCGAGCACGTCTGCCCAGATCGCGGCGAGCCGCCGCTGCGTGTCTGTGCTTGGTGCCTCGTAGGCCACGGCGACCTTCGGCGCAGCAGTGATGCCGAGCGTCTTTGCCAAGCCCACCCGCTGCACCTTGCCAGTGGCCCCTTTTGGAAGTTCGTCCAAGAAGATCACGCGGCGCGGAACCTTGAAATCGGCGAGATGAGCGGCCGCAAATGCCATAATGTCGCGCTCGGTTGCGGAGGCGCCCGGTCGCAAGACGACAGCGACGGCCACTTCTTCGCCGAGCTTCACGTCTGGCATCGCAAAAGCGACGGCGGCCTGAATCGCAGGATGCTTCAGCAACGTTTCATCGATCTCGCGCGGCGATATTTTCTCGCCGCCGCGGTTGATGATTTCCTTGCTGCGACCGCTGAGGAATAGATACCCCTCAGAATCCACGTGTCCAAGGTCGCCCGTACGGAACCAGCCGCTCGTAAACGCTTCGGCGTTGGCCTTCTCGTTCGCTGCATAACCTCGAGTAACGCTCCGACCACGGATGGCGACTTCGCCGCTTTGGCCGTGTGGTAGCGGCTCGCCTGAAGCATTCAGCACAGCCACTTCCGGCCCGGCGGGTGTGCCAACACTGCCCCACTTGCGGGCGGCCGGTGGAAGCGGATTGCAGCACATCTGGTGGGCTGCTTCGGTCATGCCGTAAGCTTCGATGACCGGCACGCCGAATGCTTTTTCCAATCCTTCGGCCACCGTCGGCGGCAGCGCGGCCGAGGATGAACGAATCAGGCGCAGAGGCGCGATCGACCGCGCGTTGGGCTCGGCCGTCGCGCGATCCAGAATCGCCGCGTGCATCGTCGGCACGGCCGTGTACCACGTCGGCTGAAACGATCGCAACCGGCCAATGAACTTCGTCGCGTCGAATCCTTCCGTGCAGATCACCGACGCCCCGGCCGACAGACTGGCCAGCAGCGCGGCGACGAGCCCGTGAATGTGAAACAGCGGCATCACATTCAGGCAGCGATCATCAGCGGTCAGTTGGAGCCAGTCGGCGATATTGGCTGCAGAGACGCACAGATTTTCATGCGACAGCGGCACCAGCTTCGGCCGGGCCGTCGTGCCGCTGGTGTGCAGCAGGAGTGCGATATCGCTGGGGGCCGGCGGCTCGGCCGAGGCGGAAATTGGCGGATGTGTCGTGTCACTGGCAAGGCAATAGCCGCCCGCGTCTGAGATCAAACGCAGGATTAGCATTCCTCGCGATTGAGCGACGGCGATGGCAGGCGTTTCCCGTCCATCGGCCACGAGGATCGCCTTGGCGTCGAGGTCGCCGAGGAAGAACTCAAACTCCGCCTGACGATACGCCGGGTTCAACGGCGCGGCCGTCGCGACGGACGTGACGGCGAGGAACGAGATGGCCGCTTCCGGTCCGTTCGGCAGAACGATCGCGACGCGATCACCACGCCCAATGCCTAACGCCCGCAACTGCCCGGCAAGCGCACCCAGCAATGCCCCAAGCCCATCATGCGTCAGCGCCGGCCGGTCGACCGCCAGCAGCGCAGGGTGGTTGGCATGTGTCGTCGCTGCGCTGGCCAGAAACCGGGGAATGGTGAGGGGCAATTCTTCTGCGATTTGTGCTAGCTCGCCTGTCAGTTGCTCCAACGGCACATCCGGCGATGCCGCGGCCGCACGGAGCAACCGTTCAAAGCGGACGATTAACGCGGCGATCGTCTCGGGCCGATACAGGTCGGTGTCGTATTCAATCGCGCCGGTCAATCCCGCCGGGCGGCCGGATGGGTCTGATCGCTCCGTAAGTTCCAGCAGCAGATCCACCTTGGCCGACCCACGATCGAGCGGCTCGCGCCGGACAACCAGGCCTTCAAACTCCGGGACCGCCGGCGGAAGATTCTGCAGCGCCAGCATCACCTGGAAGATC